>JAZOMN010000118.1:0-4012 GCA_045654005.1 Clostridia bacterium | reverse complement strand
CATCAGAAAATCCATACTCACCATTAAGCATTGTTGATACTGTAAGAGTTGTATCAATCCCACTAAGTAAGCACTGACAAATATGACATACCGACATGGATACTGCATAGAATGTTGCACCTTTTCGCTGAATAACTTTTGCGCCGGATTTACGCACATAATCTTCAACTTCTTTCTGATTAAAGTCAGGATATGCATTTTTGGTAGAAACTGCATTTTTATAATCAATAATCGGAACATTTGAAATATTTGCCATTGACCATGGAATAAAAGAACTATCACCATGTTCACCTAAAACGTAAGCATGAACATTCTTTTGATTTACGGAATAAAATTCCGCAACTCTTGCACGAAGTCTTGCGGTATCAAGAATTGTACCCGATCCAATAACCCGATTTTCAGGAAGCCCTGTATGCTTTAAAAACACATAAGTTAAAATATCAACCGGATTACTTACAATAATATATGTTGCATCTGGTGCAACAGGAACAATTTTATCTGCAATGCTTTTTATTATATCAACATTTGTCTGCGCAAGGTCAAGCCTTGTCTGCCCTGGTTTTCTCGCCATTCCCGATGTTATGATAACGATATCTGAATCCTTGGCATCAGAATATGATCCGGCATAAACACTTGCGGGCGCACAAAAAGGAAGCCCCTGTCTTATATCAAGTGCTTCTCCAAGGGATTTTTCTTCATTAATATCAATCATAACTATTTCAGATGCAAGTCCCATAACTGTAAGTGTATATGATATTGTAGCACCTACATTACCTGAACCTATAACCGTAATTTTATTCAACTTAAATCATCACCTTTTCTTAATATTTTACAAATTAATGTGTACATATTTATAAATACTAAAATATAAGACTTTCACAAATTAAATACACATTCTTTTACATTGTGAATTTTATCACAAATCTCCTTAAAAATCAATGCCTGAAAAGCATTTTCGTCACATTGACAAAAATTTAACAATGTTTTTTGTGAAATATGTATATATTATTCAAATGGGGTCTTTTTGAATATATTTTTATTTAAAAAATTTATACCAAAACATAAAAAAACGACTCATGAAACAAGCCGTTTTTAAAAATTAAAATATTATCTCAATATGACAATTTCAAACTCTATGCAGATGCAAATTTTATATTTGCTCTTCCTGATTTACACAAAATGCCGCTAATAATTTAGCTCTATTAGAAATTGAGTTTATTTCTATATATTCTTTATCAGTATGGCAAAAATCTCCACATCCACCCAAACCGCACAAACTTGGCACACCTGCAAGTTGTGTATATGCTGAATCAGAACCTCCTCCTGATTCAACAGGTGTAAGTTCACCTAAATCACATTTTATGCTGATTTTGGAAAGTGTGTTAAATAATTCCATAGTTTCATCATTTTTAAGCATAGGCATTCTGGAACTTATTTTTGTAACAGTTGATGTTGTACCCTGAACATAACTTGTATTTACAACTTTACTGATAAATTCTTCCGCTTCTTTCATACTATCAAGATTCACTACTCTGACATCAACAGTAAATGAACAATTACTTGGAATAATATTTGCAACAGTTCCACCGTTTATAATACTACAGTTATATGTAGTTCCGCCTCTCTTACTTGCAGATTCAAGTGCTACAATCTTATGTGCAGCATCAAGTACCGCACTTGATGCGTTAAAATATTCAATTCCTGAATGTCCGCCTTTTCCTTTAATATCAATTCTAAGACGCAAAATACCTTTCCTTGAAACTACAACCTCATTATTTTTTGTTGTTTCACAATTAAGTGCATTTTTAAAACCAGATACTGTATCTTTAAAAAATTGCTGTTCTTTTTCTGCGCCTAAAACATTGGAAACTTCCTCATCAGAAGTTAAAATAAGTCTTGTGTGTTCTTTAATACCAAACTTCTTTAAAGCCTCCATTGCTAAAAGAGCAATGGCAATACCGCCTTTGCAATCAATTGTTCCAGGTCCTTGCATTTTGCCGTTTTCTATCTTTACACAAGGATATCCGAAAGTTCCTTTTTTATGAACAGTGTCTGTATGAGCAAGGAACAAACTTCCCTTTTTTTCATTTTTATTTATATCAATAATCAAAAAATCTCCACATTTTTCAAATGGAACTCTTTGGACATCAAAGCCCTTATTAAGAGAAAATTCAGCAATATAATAAAGCATTTTATCAATTTCTTTTTTATCTTTTGCCATTCCCTCAAAACTACAGATATTTTTCAAAAAGTCAACATACTCTTCCAAATGTTCATCTATAAAATTAAATAAATTCTTAATCATACTAACCCCTTAAATACATTTTTCCCATATTATATCACAATAATATATTATCGTAAATAATTAACTAAAATAACATTGCATTATCTTTAAAGTTAATGTATAATTAAATAAAAATTAAAAAAAGAGGTATATTTTATGGAAATTTTACAACTTCGTTATTTTTTTGAGAGTGCAAAAAATGAAAGTTTTTCAAAAGCTGCAGAGAAATATATGGTACCGTTATCATCAGTTTCAGCATCCGTAAAACGCCTTGAAAAGGAACTTGGATGCCCATTATTCGATAGATATAGTAATAAAATCAAACTTAATGAGAATGGAAAGAAATTACAAAATTCCCTGTGCAAAATTTTTGATGAACTAAACAATGTTGTTGACTCAATTTCAACTGTAAAAAATAATTTATGTGAAATAAAAATTTATATTCGTGCATTAAGAAAAGAAATTACAGATTATATAATTGAATATAAAAAAAATCATCCTGATATAACATTTAAAACAATTTTTGATTATACAGGAACACACGAAGAAGATTTTGATATAATAATCGACGATAAACTATTCAAATATTCAGAGTATGACAATTTCGAATTGTGCAGTAGAAAAATACGTTTAAAAGTTTCTGCGAACAGTCCTTTATGTAATAAAAAATTAAAGTTAAAACAACTTTGCAATGAATCTTTTATTTCTTTTGGCGAACAAGGCAGTACTCATAATATGCTTTTAAATGCTTGCAGACGAGAAGGTTTTACGCCAAATTTTGTTGTCCAAACAAATGATTTGTTATGCTACGACAAATATGTAGAAGCAGGAATCGGGATTGGTATAGAAAGATATGATGACACAAATAAAAATAACAATAATGATGATAAAACCAAGTTTCTTGATGTATCAGATTTTATAGCACGACAAACTGTATATATCTTTTACAAAGCACATTCGGCACACGGAATCATTCGTGATTTTCTTGATTTTTTAAGGGAGAAGAGTTTTTGATAATATAATCTCTTTTTAGTGTTTATGACGAATGGTTTAAATATGTCCGCTAAAGCGGAATGATGTTTGAAAGTTCGTTTCAAAATGATGTTGTGCCCTGTCGACACAAACACAAAAATAAAAGCACTCAAAATGAGTGCTTTTATTTTTGGTGGAGATGAGGAGAGTCGAACTCCTGTCCGAAAGTTCATTCATACAGGCTTCTACGAGTGTATCTTGTGGTTAAATCCTCATTACACAGTCCACAAGAAAACTACTGTAACTCGGTTGCTTAATTATTCATGGTATGCTCAAAGCATTGCATACTCACGTTCACCACTAATTGACGCCTTATCCTATGCCGTGGTACTCACAAGTAAGACGACTGCCTTAATTAGGCAGCAACTAATTCGTTATTAGCTTTTATATTTAAAAAATTTAAGCTTTTTAAGTTCTGCTTAGAAACTACTCGCTACCCGTACTTCAAAACCCCCGTCGAAACCGATACATCCCCATATCAATAATTTTTAAGGGCTCTTTCCATATTACGTTTAGCACTTCTTTCGGCATCGGCATCCCTTTTGTCATAGAGTTTTTTACCTTTTGCCAGTGCAATCTCCACCTTGACACGGGAGCCGCGGAGATAGACGGACAGGGGGATGAGAGAGTAGCCATCCTGCTTGACCTTACCAAAGAGGGTGTGAATCTCCCGCTTATGCATCAGTAGCCGCCGGG
>JAZOMN010000117.1:0-4735 GCA_045654005.1 Clostridia bacterium | reverse complement strand
GACTATTATAAAGTAACTCTTGATTATCTTGTTGGAAGAAAATAGAATTAAAAATATACTAAAAAACGAGATGCAAAACATCTCGTTTTTTAATTTGTAGGGAGTGGATTTATCCATTCCGATGCGGAAGGCATAAATGCCTTCCCTACAATATATATTTATAAACTCTTGTATATTCTGTCTATTATTTCTTTCATTTCCTGCTCTTTTTGTTCCATCTCAAAAGCAAGTTTAAATTGAGTTCTCGCACGGTCTAAGTTATGATTTTCTCTGTGTGTTTTAAAATAAACATCGCCATCAAGGTAATCAGTCAAAAATCTTATACCGCATTCAATAGTAAGAAGGAATGAAGAAAAAGGTAAAAGTTCAACCTCTAAAGGAGTAATTGATTCTTTCATTTCTTCTAAAAATCCTCTTGCAAACTGCTCAAAAAGATTTATATCGAAAGTAACTTTGCTTAAATCTTTTTCGTCTTCATCGGCTGTGTTAGTCCCAAAACGTATAGCATCACCGAAATCGCATAAAAGCGATGAAGGCATAACAGTATCAAGGTCAATTACGCAAATCGCTTCTCCTGTTTTCTCATCCATAAGAACATTATTAAGTTTAGTATCGTTATGCGTAACTCTTAACGGAATTTTATTTTCTTTTAAAAGGTCAACAATAACTCCATACTTATCCTGTCTTTCCTTTATAAAATCAATTTCTTCCTTAACAAGATCTTTTCTTCCTGCCTTGTTTTCAGATAGAGCAGTCTCAAATTTTAAAAATCTGTCCTTTGTATTATGGAAGTTTTCAATCGTTTCGTACAATCTGTCAGCACCAAAATCTGCAAGCATATTCTGGAACTTTCCGTATGCTTTTCCCGCGCTGTAAAAGTGAACAGGATTTTCGATTGTCTGATATGTAATAGCATCATCAACAAAGTGATACGCACGATAGTAATTGTCTTCGTATTTTACTAAATATGTTCCATCTTTTGCAGGAATAAAAGTAAGTGTTTCTCTGTCGGGATTTCCTCCAGAAGATAAAACTTTTTCTTTTAAATGATTGCAGATATTTATAATGTTTTCCATTACTTCCGATGGTTTTTTAAATATTAAATGATTTATTCGCTGAACAACATATTTTCCTTTTTCACATGTAACCAGATATGTATCGTTTATATGCCCGCATCCATAAGGCTTTATTTCTATGATTTTATCATCGATGCAAAAATTATCTATAATGTTTTTGCCTCTTTGCATATAATCCATCCTTTTTTAATATTTTTTTATAATACCATATTATTATATCACTTGTTACAATTTTTTATTTAGAAAAAAGGTCAAAAAACTTGCACAAAAAGTTGGAATGTGTTATAATAACAAAGGGTGGTAATATGAAAGAAGTAAATCCTATAAATATAAAAAGTTTTGATAAGATTATATCGCACAGTAATGACGCTTTGATAGATGAACATTTTACCGATGTAAAAATTATTTTTTCTTTGTCGAACGATATTCTTATAAGAATGGGAAGAAAAAACGAATGGCTTTCAAAGGATGAAATATATATAACCGATTATAGAAGAAGTATGCAGATTGACTCTCCTTTTTTATCAGAGTATAAAGTTATATTTTTAAAAGTTTCATCAGCTTATCTGGATAGATTGTTAAACAGGCGGTATCTTGTAAAAGGAAATCAGAAACTTGTTTTGAATTCATTGTTTGAGGAGTATGAAAGGCTTAAGATAAATCCTGAGAGTATGATTGCAAAAGGGATGTTAAAAACACTTTCCGAGCAGTTTTTTTTACTTCTTTTAAGAAATTATTTAAGAGTTGAAAAGTATAAAAAATCTCCGAAGAGCGATCTTGAAACAATAAACAGTTTAACAATGTATTTTAATGAGCATCTGGGAGAGGAAGTTCATTTTTCCGATATAGTAAAAAAAGCAGGACTATCTTCAACAGGTCTTAAAAATCTTTTTAAAGAATATACAGGCATGGGAGTTATGCAATACTATAATTATTTAAAAATTGAAAAAGCAAAACAACTTCTTGTTCTTGATGAATTAAATGCCACTCAGATTGCCAATTTGTTAGGATATGAAAGTATCCACTATTTTTCCAGGCAGTTTAAAAATATTACAGGACTTTCGCCTACACAGTACAGGAATTCCTTGACTTAAGAATATGTATATTATATAATAAAAGAAAAAAGGAGTTGTTCTTATGAGTAACCTTGCTGTAACAATAGGCAGGCAATTCGGAAGCGGAGGAAGAGAGATAGGTATTGCTCTTTCTGAAAAATTAGGCATAAAGTGTTTTGATAAAGAAATTATAAAAAGGGCATCCGAAGAAAACGGAATAAGCGAAAAAATGTTTGAACAGGCAGATGAGAAGCCTATTAACAGTTTTCTTTATTCTATCGTTACTCACGGTTTTCCTACATATACAATGCCAATCAATGCAGATAATATCTTTTCTAACGATAAAATATTTTCTATGCAGGCAAATACAATTAAAAAAATATCCGAAGAAATGCCGGCAGTATTTATCGGAAGATGTGCAAATGATATTTTAAGAAAAAACGATAAATTAGTTTCTGTATTCATATATGCTAATATGGAAGACAAAATTAAAAGAATAAGCGAAAAGTATAATATCAGCGAAAAAGAATCCGCTGAAATGATAAGAAGAATTGATAAATCAAGAAGCAGTTACTATGAGTTTTATGCAAATCAAAAATGGGGAGATTTAAATAACTATATGTTATGTATCAACTCTTCTTGTGGTATTGATAAAACTGTTAACATAATTTATAAATACATAATGGAATTGGGGTACTAAAATGGAATATAAAATTTTAAGAACAAATTTAAATGAAATTTCATATGATTCAAAGGAATGGGAAAAGGCAAATGTTGCAAAAATTGCCACAGTTAACTGGGATATAACTACTTATTGCCCTGATACTGAAGTAAGGGTATTAACAAATGATAAGGGATTGTTTGTCCGTTTTGAAACTGACGAAGAACATATGCAGTTTAAAGCGGAAGAAATCCAGGGTAAAGTTCATCTTGACAGTTGCGTGGAATTTTTCTTTATCCCTGACCCGAAAAACAGTAAGAAGTATTTTAATTTTGAATTTAACGGCAAAGGTGCAATTCATATAGGATACGGCGAAGGTCGTTCTCCGCTTCGTGTTCCTTGCGAAATATCGGATGTGTCAATATTTAAGATAGAATCTCATATTAAAGGGGATAAAGGTTTTATATTAAAATATTTTATTCCTTATTCATATATTTTAAAATATGCAGACAGTATAGGCGATTATTTTTTAGGTAATTTCTATAAATGCAGAGAAGAAGGAGAAAAACCTCATCTTGTATCATATAGCCCAATAGGAACCGAAAAGCCTGATTTTCACAGACCTGAATATTTTGACAAAATGTATATTGAACTTGACAAATAGGAATTATTGTGATAGTATATGTGTATTAAGTTGAGAAAGAGAGGACAATAAAAATGGATTCAGACGAGTGCGATAATAACACTAACACTGAACTGTTTTATTATCTGTTATAGTTAATATTGGCATACCTGCAGAATTTGTAGTTTGCAGGCGTGCCTTTTTGTGTTTAAATAATAACAATATAAATAACAGATAATTTAAAATGAGGAGAAAAAATAAAAATGAATACATCTACGTATGTACTGGTTATGGCAGTTCTTATAATGTTGTCGGCATACTTTTCGGCGACTGAAACTGCCTTTACATCCATAAATAAAACAAGGCTTAAAACAATGGCTGAAAAAGGGAACAAAAGAGCTGAACTTGTTCTTAAACTGTCAGACAAGTATGATAGCCTTATATCCACCGTTTTAATCGGTAACAACATTGTAAATATCGGTCTTTCATCTGTTGCAACCGTATTTTTTATATCATATAATAAAGTTTACGGAGCATTGATTGCAACGGTTGTTATTACAGTTTTGGTACTTATCTTCGGCGAAGTGTCGCCAAAAAGTATAGCGAAAGATTCGCCTGAAAACTTTTCGATGTTTTCAGCACCTTTTATAAACGTTTTTATGTTTATATTAACACCTGTCAACTTCTTATTTACACAGTGGAAGAAGTTACTGTCAAAGGTTTTAAAAGTTGAAGAAAATGTGGGAATGTCACCTGAAGAACTTATTATGCTTGTTGAAGAAGTTCAGCAGGAAGGTTCTATTGATGATGATGACAGTGAACTTATAAGAAATGCAATAGAGTTTGCAGATCTTTCGGCAGAAGATATTTTAACTCACCGTGTTGACTTGGAAGCAGTATCCATAGAGGATGATAAAATTGATATTGCAAGAAAATTTAAAGAAACCCAGTTTTCAAGGCTTTTAGTATATAATGAAAACATTGACGATATAGTGGGTATTATACATCTTAAAGATTTTTATTCGGAAAACGGTATAACCGACAAGGATGTTAAAAAACTTATGACTAAACCGCTCTTTATACAAAAAGGCGAAAAGATAAACGACCTTCTTAAAATTCTTCAGACCAACAAGTCTCATATTGCGGTTGTAATAGACGAGTATGGCGGTACTTTAGGGATTGTTACAATGGAAGATATTTTAGAAGAGCTTGTTGGGGATATCTGGGACGAACATGATGAGGTTACGGTTGATTTCAAAAATATCGGAACAGATAAATATCTGGTTGACGGTTCTGCAGACTTTGATGAATTCTGTGAATT
>JAZOMN010000116.1:0-6819 GCA_045654005.1 Clostridia bacterium | reverse complement strand
AATATCCCTTATTACTATTATAATATCTTCTTTGTTATCAGTCAATGGTCGTTTAGTATTTATTACAGAGTACATTTGGTAATTTTCTTGTGAAAAATAACTAAAAAACCGTCCCAAAGCGATTGCACCTGCATCGTCACCGCCTACATCAAAGACAATTTTTTTATCTTTATTTGCAAAAACCTTCAAAATATCGGGGGGTAGTGATGGAATATCGACATTTGTATTAGCATATAAAGGAGATATTACCTCAATCCCCATTTTATTTAACATTTCTTCGTTATCTTTGGTTCTGTAATATGCATTAACAATATCTAAATCAACGATTATAACATCATTGCCCTCTTCTTTTAATTTTATCGCATAATTTACGGCAACTTCAGTTTTACCGCTTCCGTAATGACCGACAAATATTGTAATTCTGTCCACTTATCAAGCCAGCCTTTCCATTTCATATTCTATTTTAAGCCCGTTGCCATATCTTTTTGCTATAACAAAAGATAAGAAAAAGGCAAAAACACCACCAACAAGGCTTATTATTTCACTAAAAAACATATCAATAAAAATATACAAAGCAAAAAACATTATGAGCGGAAGAATATACAGAATAAAGGCAGAAAAAAGAATTTTATTACTTCCTGATTTTATTATTACTTTATCTCCCTTATCAGCATTCAAAGTGTACACAATCCATCTTTCAATAGGCTTGGTGGCACATCCTGTGCAGGAAGAACAGTTGCCCCCGCAGGCAGATTCTCTTATAAACCTTACTTTCGCCATATTGCCTTTTAGTTCTGTGATATAACCAACACTTGTCATACTGTCTCTCCGTGTTTATGTTTATAAGACTGCAAAATCATATCTTTTGCACTAAGAATTGTATTATCAGTTATTTTTGCTCCGCCAATAATTCGTGCAATTTCATTTGCTTTTTCGTCTTCATTCATTTTTATAACTTTGGTTTTTGTTGAATTCTCTATAACATTCTTTTCAATCAAGAAATGTGCATCTGCCATTGAGGCAATTTGTGCAAGATGAGTTACGCAAAGCACCTGACGATTTTTCGAGACAAAATAAAGTTTTTCAGCAATTTTCTGCGCCGCTCTTCCGCTGACGCCTGTATCTATTTCGTCATAAATCATTGTCGGTACCGAAAAAGTATCAAGAAGTGCGCAGTTTATTGCAAGCATTACTCTTGAAAGTTCCCCACCTGATGCAATTTTTGCAAGTTTACCCGCTTCCATTCCAACATTTGCACTTATTAAAAATTCGACTTTATCTACGCCGTCTTTACCAAACTTATCTTCCTTTGTAATCTTTACTTCAAATACTGAATTTTTCATATTAAGTTCGTCTAAATGCAGCATAACCTCTTTTTGAAGTTTTTTACCTGCAAGTATTCTTGAAGATGTAAGTTTTTCTGATAAAAGAGCAAGATTTTTTTTCTTTAAAGTCAGTTCTTCGTTTAGTTTCTTTAAATTTTCATCTGTAAGATTTATATTTTTTACTTCCTCAGTTATTTTTTCATAATAATCCATTATAGATTGATAGTCAGCGCCGAATCTTCTTCTTAAATCATTTATTTCATCTATTCTTTTTTCTATTACATCAATTTCATTTTCATCAAACATAAAGGAAGACATATAGTCTCTCAAACTATCTGAAATATCATAAAGATTATAATATACATCATTAAG
Source organism: Clostridia bacterium (assembly GCA_045654005.1). Classification (GTDB taxonomy): domain Bacteria; phylum Bacillota; class Clostridia; order UMGS1840; family HGM11507; genus SIG450. The sequence goes on along the minus strand of JAZOMN010000116.1, from coordinate 5,122 downwards.
TTTTGTATGAATTTCTAATAGTTCTTTATCAAAGGATGTTATTTCGCCAACGGTTTTTAAAGAATCAGAAAGAAGTTCCTCGCATGAAGCCCCATTATATCCTTTCTTTATAAGGTCATAGGCTTTTGAAAGATTATCGGATATTTTTTTACTGTTTGCTATTTTCTTTCTTTTATCAATAAGTTCTTCATATTCCCCTTCTTTTAAATTTACATTTTCAATTGTTTCTATTTCATATGTAAGAAGGCTTAATTTTCTTTCTTTTTCATAAGCATCTATATTTAATTCGTTTATTTTGTTATTTATATTTTGTGCTTCTTTAAATTCTTTTTTATACTCATCTAAAAGTTCAGTATTACCTGCATACTTATCAAGTAATTTTATATGTTTATCAGGATTAAGTAAATCCTGATTATCATTCTGCCCGTGAATATTTATAAGTTCTTTTCCAATTTCCTTTAATATTGAAAGAGTGGAAAGATTGCCGTTAATTCTTATATTATTTTTACCGTCAATATTTACTTCTCTTGAAATTAAAAGTTCATCTTCTGCTAAAATTCCGTATTCTTCCAATTTAACCTGAAGATTTTTTTCAATATCAAAAAGCGCTTCAACTTTTGCAGAAGTTTCGTTCGACCTTACAATTTCTTTTGAAGCTCTGTTCCCCAGTATTAAATTAAGAGAATCAATTATAATAGATTTTCCGGCACCTGTTTCCCCTGTTAAAATATTAAGTCCACCTTCAAAATCTATAATAGCATGTTCAATAACAGCAACGTTATTTATTGATAAACTTTTAAGCATATTATCACCCTAGGCACTTGGAAGCCTATATATTCTTTATTTTAGATACAAGTTTTTTTGCATTGTCTTCAGTTTTGGTAACAATCATTATAGTGTCGTCTCCTGCTATTGTACCCAAAACACCTTCTTTTTGAAGATTATCAATAGCAAATGCAACACCCTGTGCCATCCCCTGAAGAGTTCTTATAATAACAATATTATTAGCATAGTCAATACTGGAAACCGCTTCAGATATAATCGTATATAACTTGGCACTGCTGCTATTATTTGTTTTTGATATTTCATTAGAAACGTGACTGTATTTATTACCTTTCTTATCCGAATGAACCTTAATAAGTTTAAGTTCTTTTATATCCCTTGAAACTGTCGCCTGAGTTACTTTAAAGCCCATTTTTTTAAGTTTATCGGTAAGTTCCTCCTGAGTTGAAATTTCTTCGGTTTCTATAAGATTTAAAATTGCCATTTGCCTTTTCTGCTTCATCGGTTAACACCTCTTTCAGATAACTTATTATTTAAAATAGAGTAAAAACTCTTATTATTTATTCTTATAAGTTTTGTTATAAACTGCGATTTTTTTATCAGGATACTTCCCTTTATTTCAATTGATTCCTGACCGTCAGGCGAAACAAAAACTTTCTTGTTGTATTTCTCATTAACTGTTATTTCAAGTTCACGGTCTTTAGAGAAAAGTATTGACCTGTTCTTTAAAGAATGAGGACAAATAGGAGTTGCAATTATAACTTCAACATCAGGTTCAACTACAGGGCCTCCTGCCGCAAGTGAATACGCAGTTGAGCCTGTCGAGGTAGAAATAATAAGGCCGTCCGCCGTATAATTTTCAACCGTCTCGTTCCCTATTTTTAAATTTATATCTATCATTCTGGGATATGACCCTCTTGAAATAATAACATCGTTAAGACAGTTAAAATTATGAACTTTGCCATTTATATCAGTTATTTTACAGTTAAGCATCATTCTTTCATCAATGGTATAATCATTTGATAAAAGTTTATTTAGCCCTGAAAGTTCATCTTTCTCCATTTCGGATAAAAAGCCCAGATGCCCAAGATTAATACCCATAATGGGTTTATCATATACAGCACAGTTTCGTGCTGCGGCAATTAAAGTTCCATCACCGCCAAGAGATATAATGACATCAGAATTTTTATAAAATTCCTCTTCACTGACAAAACCAAGAGGTAAGTCAATATAATCTTCATACTTTTTATGAGCAAAAACACTGATATTATTTTCGCAAAGTATATCATATATCTTTCGTATAACATCAATATTTAACTCTTCTTTATTTTTAAAAATAAGGCCAATATTTTTAATTATCATAATTATAACTCCGTATGCGATTTATTTACAATTTCTTCTATAAGACTGTCGCAAACTTCTTTTTCGCTTTCTTTTCTTATGTGCATTAAATATTCGATATTCCCTTCCGGTCCCTTTATCGGGGAGAAATCTAGTTCAACTATTTTAAAACCTAATTCACGGGTAAAGGAAAAGACATTGTGTATTACCTCTTTATGAACATTTATATCCCTTACAACACCTTTTTTTCCAACTTTTTCTCTGCCTGCTTCAAACTGAGGCTTAATAAGAGCAACACAGTCACCATTATCGGTTAATAGTTCCTTAACTTTAGGCAAAACAAGTTTCAAGGATATAAACGACACGTCGATTGAAACGAAATCAACAGGGTCGCTAATAAGAGAATTGTCAAGGTATCTTATATTTGTTCTCTCTAAATTACATACCCGCTCGTCGCATCTTAATTTCCATGCAAGTTGACCATAGCCAACATCGACAGAATAAACTTTTTTTGCTCCGTTTTGTAGCATACAATCGGTAAAGCCGCCTGTCGATGCACCTATATCCATACATACTTTTTCAGAAAGTGTTATATCAAAGTTTTCTATTGATTTTTCAAGTTTCAATCCGCCTCGGCTTACATATTTAGCACCCTGACGGACAATTATATTAGAATTTACATTTACATTTGTCCCGGGTTTGTCCACCTTTTGTTCATCAATATAAACAACGCCTGCCATAATAAGACTTTTTGCTTTTTCTCTGCTTTCCGCCAAGCCTTTTTCGAACAAAAGAGTGTCAATTCTCTGTTTTAATTCGCTCAAAGACCAAACACCTCTTTAACCTCTTTATAAATACTATCTTCATCAAGTTTTAATTCACATAAGAGTTCGTTAAAACTTCCGTGTTCTACAAATTTATCGCCGACTGATTTTGAAAGATATGAAAAGGATATATCGGAAAGTGAAGAATAAATCGCTTCTCCAAGTCCGCCTTTTGCAACTCCTTCTTCTATAACCAGAAGCCTTTTTGTGTTAAGAACTGACTGTTTAATAGTTTCTGTATCTACAGGCTTTATAAAACGCGCATTTATAACATCTGCTTTTATACCATCCATAATAAGATGCGATGCAAGTTTAAGTGCAACACTTACCATTCTGCCCTCGCATACTATTGTAATATCGTCACCTTTGTGAAGTATTGAAGATTTTTTATACTCTAAAGGCGGACAAGATGGTATAACCGAAATTTCCGAGCCTCTGGGGTATCTTATTGCTATCGGGCCGTTATGAACATTTACCGCATAAGAAAGCATCATTTCAAGTTCATTAAAATCTGCAGGAGAAAGAACTGTCATGTTAGGGATAGATGTAAGATATGAAATATCAAAAACTCCCTGATGGGTTTCTCCGTCTTCCCCTACTATACCAGCCCTGTCAACACCGAAAACAACATGTAAATTCATAGCGCAGACATCGCAAACAAGTTGGTCGTACGCTCTTTGTAAAAAGGAAGAATACACACAAAATACAGGGACTATTCCCGAAAGTGCCATTCCTGCGCACATAGAAACCGCATGTTCTTCACATATACCTACATCAAAAAATCTGTCGGGATATGTATTTTTAAATTCTAAAAGGCCTGTACCTGATGGCATTGCTGCGGTAATAGCAACAACATTTTTGTTATCTTTTGCCAGTTTAACAAGTTGGCTACCAAAAACGGAAGAATAATCTTTCTTTTTATTTTTCGGGTTACCTGTTAATATATCAAAAGCAGAAATTCCGTGGAATTTCTCAGGATTGTTTTCAGCGTGTTCATACCCTTTTCCTTTTTTGGTTACAGTATGAATAAGAACAGGTTTATTAAGATTTTTTGCTACTTTTAAAATTTTAACCAGTTCTTCAAGATTATGGCCGTCATAAGGTCCGTAATATTTTATACCTAAATTTTCAAAAAACTCGCCGTTTGTTGCAATTGCTTTTCTCAAGGTTTTTTTAGCACTTGATATAACATTTTTAAGTAATGGTACTTTATCAAGACTATGTTCAACCTTTTCTTTTGCATCAATATATGAATTATTTATTCTTAATTTGGAAAGATATTTTGAAATACTGCTGTCATTTTTAGAAATAGACATTTCATTATCATTTAAGATAATAATTATATTATCTTTTTCTTTATCATTGCCTATATCGTTTATGGCTTCGTATATCATTCCTCCACCAAACGACCCATCGCCTATAAATGCAATAACATTATTATCAATCCCCATTATCTGCGATGCTCTTTTCATACCAAGAGCAACCGATAATGAATTTGAACTGTGGCCACTATTAAAAAAATCGTATTCGCTTTCCTTTATTTTAGGAAAACCTGCTATACCTTTATGTTTTCTTAAAGTTTCAAACTTATCTTTTCTGCCTGTAATGATTTTGTGAACATAACTCTGATGCCCTACATCAAATATAATTTTATCTTTTGAAAAATCAAACACTTTATGTATAGCAAGAGTTAATTCTACCACTCCTAAATTGGAAGCAAGATGCCCCCCTGTCTCAGATACGGAATTTATTAAAAACTCTCTTATTTCGCCAGACAAAATTTTAAGTTCATCTATATTTAGTTTTTTAATATCTTCTGATGAGTAAATATTTTCTAAAATCATTAGTTTCTCCTTAGTTATTTAAAAACCGACAACGGTTATATCGGGAAAAATCCACCTATAAGACAACCTAATATTGCACCGATTATAATCTCGAACGGGGTATGTCCAAGAAGTTCTTTTAAATCCTTATCCATTTTAAGGTTTTCTTTTTCAACCCATTCTTCAATAAGGATATTTATAATCCTTGCGTGTTCCCCTGCTTCTTTTCTCACATTTGCTGCATCATACATTACAATCATAGCGAGGGCAAAACTAATTGCAAATGCAGAACTTGTTACCCCTTCAACTCTTCCTGTCATAATTGCTAAAGTTGATACTAATGCTGAATGA
>JAZOMN010000115.1:0-2882 GCA_045654005.1 Clostridia bacterium | reverse complement strand
ATCAAAAGCCAACCACTCATGTCAGATGCTTGCGCACTCATTGCCGTTACAAACGGGCCCATTTTCCTTCCACCTAAAAAATAATCTTTTTCATCTATACTTTTAGATTTAATAAAGAAATAAATCCCTATCATTAAAACAACGATAAAATAAAGTACAAACGCTAATACTTCTGTCATTTCATCTTCCCCTTTTTTTAATTTTCCTTTATTTTACCATAATTCTTAAAGTTTTGCAATGTTTTTTTAATACAACTTAAACTTACTTATGAGCCCCAGAGTATAGTTAAAATCGCTATAATCTGTGCAGAAATGTCGTTCCACCCGGGAACTTCAATGCCAATCCAATTTTTAACAACCAAATATATAAGCGTTAAAACAGCACTCCATAAAGATGCACTTTTTAATGTTTTAGATTTTTTTGATGTTTTTGACATTTTTATTACTCCTTATTTACAATCTTATACAAAATCCAATATAATGAATTGTTTTCCTGCTTTGCATCTTCCAGACTTTTTACAGCACTTTCTACATCATTTATTATTATTTTGTGTTTTCCATTTATAAGTTCACAGATAATGTCGTTTGCGCTAGTTAACTCTTTTTTAGAGGCTTGGCTACATATTATATCACTAAAAGGAAAGTTTTTGCCCGGACATAATGTTGCATTCATATCTTTATGGCGTACTACAGAGACAGATTTATATTGGCTTTTTAAATAGTTCACAAGTTCTTTTCCTGCGTTTTTTTGTGCATCACACATTTTTTCTGTTTCAAAATTACCTTCAAAACATATTCCTATTGATTGATAATTGTAATTCAAGCAATGAGCACCGACTGTATTTAAAGGTCTGCCTGTATATATGTTTCCGTCTTTTCTTATATAATAATGATATCCTATTCCCGAATAACCCTGATTTAAATGCTGATTATGTATGTTTCTTATATCGCCGTTTCCTGCACTGTGATGTAATATTATATAGTCTGTTTGTAAGCGTGTAGAAAGTTGTTCTTTAAATTTTAAATTTGTTTCAATAATATTCATTTTAATTCTCCTATAAATTTTGTTGACTTTTCACTATATTAGTGATACTATTTTCCTAAAGAGTTGCTCGATTTTTTTACAAAAATTTCTTTTTACATTTCAGGCTCGTCCTTTCTCTTTGGTGATAATCGAATTTTAAACGAAAATTTTAGAGAAATACAGATGCAAATTTGAAATTTAAGAGTGCAACTTTTTTAAAACCTATATGAAAATTAAAAAAATATGATACTTTAAGGAGTCAAAAATGCTACCAACTTATCTCAACACATTGAAAACACAGGGAAATTTCACATTTGAAACAATATCAAATTTAAGCGGCATCCCTGAAGCTACTGTTAAAAATATTTTTTCCGGCAAAACAGAAGACCCAAGATTTGAAACTGTTTCTGCAATTGTAAAGGCTATGGGAGGGTCCTTGGATGCTATTTATTCTGCTGTAAAAACGGAAGATGTTGAAGCAAATTCAATAATTACCCTCAAAGAATCATACGAACAGAGAATAAAGGAATTAAAAGAATACTATGAGCAAAGAATTGTAGATACTAAACTGCATTATGAAGAAAGATTATCTGATAAAAAAGAGCATATCGCGACTATTATGCTTGACAAAAGATGGTTCAGAATAGCAACTTGTATATGTGCTTTCGCATTGGTTGTTTTATTTATTGTTGAAATTCTGACTCCCGGGATGGGTTGGTTCAGATACTAAATCTGAACTTGTTAAACATTACATAAAAAAAGCATCGACTTTGTCGATCCTTTTTTACATTAGTTTGATATAAAAATTTATTTAAATTCACTTGCAGATATATATCTGGCATAAAATTCCTCGTAGGTTATGCCTTCTTCATATATTATTTTTGCAACCTCAACTCCGACATATCTGTAATGCCATGGCTCGTACGAATAACCGGTAATCCATTCTTTGCCTTTTGGATATCTTAAAATAAATCCGTATTCGTGAGCGTGTTTTTGCAGCCACTTAAATTCTGCCGTGTATTCAAAGGCACCTTTTGTGGAGTTTATATCAACTGCTAAACCTGTCTGATGCTCGGAGTGACCTGGTCTTGCTGAATAATTATCTGCATTAACTTTTCCTGTTGTTCTTACTTTATTATTATATAGGTTTCTCTGGTAGGCTTCCGTTCTGTATGCTGAAACAACTCTTAACGAAAGGCCTTCTTTTTTTGCGGCATCTGCCATCTGAACATATTGTTCATAAGCCGCACCTGCAAGTAAATACTGTTTTCCGTCATTTACCGTATATGCTCTGTTCATATTAACAAGGTTGTACTGTGTAAAATCTGCCGGTAATTTATTATACTTGTTAACTAAAACCAAAAGTAAATAAGGTTGTTCAATTGTAGTTATATTTTCATAAAAAGGATGATTAAGCCCGATATTTACCCTGAAAATAACATCCTGCATACTGTAAGCAGGCATATTACCGTGATAATTTATATATTTTTGAAAATTTTCAGGGTTAAAATTCCCTTGCCACGATAAATCCAATACATCTTTTATAATTTTATGATAATTCTCATTAAAAAAATGTTTTTGTATATTTAACTTTTGATTGTCATATAAAATACCATCAGGGCAAAAAGCTGCAGAGAACATATCTATAGGTATGTAAGTTTCGTTATTTTCTGAAACAGAGGGATTTTCAAATATTTTTTGTTCTCCGTTAACAGTAATTGTATTATCTCCTACAATGTGTCGTATTATATCTCCATCACGCGACAAAGCCAAAATTTGAGAGTCACTATCTCTGTAAAATACAGATGCGCCCATTTTTTCAAAAGCTTTTCTTAAAGGAACATAGTGTGTATTATTTA
>JAZOMN010000114.1:0-4059 GCA_045654005.1 Clostridia bacterium | reverse complement strand
TTTACATATAAAAAGACGTTTATGCCAAAGGCGACTATGGAAGATAGCGACAGAATTTATTCAGGTCTATGTGAATTTGGAGCATACGATGATTATAAAAATCATGAAGTTATGCTCAATATGCCTTTATATAACGGACTTATATCAGTAAAGGTCGGTATAAAAAAAGGATGCAGTTTGTTTTCTCCTGTTCCTTATAAAATCGATAAACCTGTATATTTTTACGGTTCATCTATTACTCAGGGTGGATGTGCATCAAGACCGGGAAATACATATATGTCACATATTTCAAGATGGCTTGACTGTGATTTTGTAAATCTTGGTTTTTCAGGAAGCGCCAAAGGGGAAATAGAGATAGCAGAATATATAGCTTCAAGGGAAATGAGTGCATTTGTTCTTGATTATGATGCTAATGCACCAACTAAAGAACATCTTTTAAAAACTCATTATCCGTTTTATAAAACAATAAGAGACAAACATCCTGATATTCCGATAATCATTGTGTCTTATCCGAAATTTGATAAACGTCCTCCATTTTTACCATATCTTAGTGATAAATACACAAAGGACCAGAGAGTATGCAATAAAATTATATTAGAAACATATCTAAAAGCCATTGATGAGGGTGATGAAAATGTTTATTATATAGACGGTGAAACAATGTATGGCACAGAGGAGCAGGATGCTTGCACCGTTGATAATTGCCATCCTAATGATTTCGGTTTTTACAAAATGGCAAAAACGATATATCCGGTTTTGAAAAAGAGTTTAAAAAAATAAATATACAGAGGGATGAAAAAATGACTATAAAAGATATTGCTAATTTAAATCCATCTGATTATTTTTATAATCTTAAGGATAAACTTATAAATTATGTAGCCAAAAAAAGCTATAATCAGTTTGATATTTCAGATAATTTAAGAAACGATATTAAAACAAAAGAAGAATTTTTAGAATATCAGAAACAAAGAAGAGATGTTTTGGAAAAGTTTACTGCCAATGTACCTTATGATAAATCTCTTCCTCTTAATCCGCAGATTACAGGTGTTATTGAAACTGAAGATTTAATTATTGAAAAAATAATTATTACTTCAAGAAAAAATGTATATGTACCTTGTACTTTATATCTTCCTAAAAAAAGAGAGGGGAAAGTCCCCGTTATCTTAATGCAGATGGGTCACGCAGAAAAAGGTAAGCTTCATCCTATGTACCAGAAAATTGCAAGGCTTCATGCAAAGAATGGTTTTGCAGTTTTATCAATTGACCCTGTTGGGCAGGGAGAACGTTTAAGTTACATTGATGAAAAAACAGGCGAAATCCTTGTGCCTGCTACTTGCCCTGAACATCAGCAGTTTGGAAATCAATGTTTCTTAACAGGTAACTATCCTATAAGATACTTTATATGTGATGCTATGAGAGCTATCGACTATATAGAAACAAGAGAAGAATTAGACTCCGAAAAAATCGGTGCAACAGGAACATCAGGCGGAGGAACTATGACATCTCTTATTATGGCATATGATAAGAGAATAAAAGCGGCAACCCCAAGCTGTTTTTTAACAACAAGAAGAGAATATTATCCGTCAGGCGGAGTTCAGGATGCCGAACAGATATGGGTAGGTGGCACAAAAGAAAATTTTGACCACTATGAACTTATATCTTGTTTTTGCCCTCGACCACTTTTGATTCTTGCAGCAAAAAGTGACTTTTTCCCGCTTGAGGGTACAGAAAAAATTTATAATAAAGGAAAAGAATTTTATAAGCTTTTTGGTTGTGAAGAAAATATACGAATGTTTACCGATGACTGTGAGCATAAATATACACTTAATGCTGCAGCAAAATCAGTAGAATTCTATACTGAAATATTCTTAAATAAAAAAGTAACAATTGAAGCGAAAGATTTAGGCTCTCTTGATAACGGAGAACTCTATTCTACAAAATCAGGTCAGGTAATAAAAGATTTTTCCGACGCTTTAATAATCTATGAAGAAAATTTAAAAGATTATAATAATGCAAAAGTAAAAACAATTGAAGAAAAAAGGGAATTCTTAAACTCTAAAGTGTTTAACGGAAGAGAAGATACTAAATTCTATCTTAAAAAATTTGAAACACCTGATGCGGACAATCTTTTAGTAGAAAGATATATGTGGTATTCACAGCCTGATATGCCTTGTTACGGAGTTAAATTTACTGATAAAGATAACCATAATGAAAATTCACCTTATAAAATATACCTTTTTGAAAACGGAACTGATGATATCGAAAAATTTGAAAAGGAAATAAAAGATACCTGCCAAAAAGGAATGGTAAGCTTTGTAGTTGACCTTTCAAGTATGGGTAAATGCGAAACCAATCGTTTGCATTTAGAGAGAACCCCGAAAGAAGATTTAGGTACAGAAGAAAAATTGTCAAGAGATTTATTTTTCCTTGGAGATTCGCTTTGCGCTTTAAGAAGTTACGACTTAATCCGTACGATAAATCTTTTAAATGAAGAATTTAAAGTTTCTCAAATTTCGTTATTCTGCGATGGCAAAGCATCAGTTTATGGCAGAATTTTAGAAATTCTTGATGATAGCATTAAAACTGAATTTCATAATGAAGTAACAGTTGAGGACATAATAACAAACAAATATTATGATAAAAATAATATTGCAGGTATGGTAATGCCTGAACTTGGACTATATCTTAAATAGATATTTTAAGGAGGGATTGTATTTTGAAAAGAAAACTGATTTTAGTACTGATACTTATATTTTCTTTTTGTTTACCTTCTTTTGCTTATGCAAATGAAACATATATATCTGATTGGTCAATTGAAGTAAAAAATCAGAACGGAGAAACTGATTGCTTTAAGCAGGGTGATTTTATTGAACTTACTGTTAAAAATACCAAACCACTTTCAAATGCTTCAGATTCGGTTGTGCATTTTACTTATAATACAGGTTTGATAGAATATGTTAAAGAGGAAAATTTTAAAAATGTCAAAGAAGTATTTGACACTGAATTAAATGAACCTTACATATTTTCAGACGGTGCAGTTGGCGTTGCAAATATTGAAAATATAGGCACCTTTACCGCTGCATTTGTATCGGATAAAGGAATTAGTTTCAGCGAGGGACAAACTGTTTTTAAAGTATATTTCAAAGTTCTTGAAACTGGTATTGATGGCGTATGTCCTCTAAATTTCAGATGGATAAAAAAAGGTGTTTATGCAAGTTATATTGCAGAGAATTCTGAGGAAAATAAAAACTTTAATATAAACTTTAAAGATTTATATGTTAATGTAGAGGGAGAAACACTTTCAGGTTTTGCAACCGAACTTCCGTCAGGAACGGAATGCACTTTTGTTCCCGAAGTTCAGCCAACTTATGAAAACCCTGAAAACATTAATTTAAACGGTCAGCATCTTAGTCTAACAACACTTTATTTTGTAACATTTGTAAAAACTTGTTATTACCAATTCAGCATTTGAAAAAGCAGTGGTAATTTTATAAAAAATATTAAATTTAAAAACATAAAAATTGATAACGGCGAGGACAGCAGGAGACGGGCTATATATCTTCAGTGCTGCGAAGGCATAAGTTTTGAAAATATCACTTGTTATTAGAAAATAATATTATTATAAAATGTTATATGCATTGTGCAAATTGAGGGGGATGCAAAACTTGCGGTCCAATTTGTTAGTAGTGACCTGATAGTTATATCTCATGACAACAAAGTAATACCCTGACATTTTCAAAAGGTGTCAGGCTATGTTTATAGGTGTATTATAAAATATTAAATTTTCAAACCACTTATCTTCAATTATACAATTTTTAAAATAAATCTATTGTTATACACAAAATTTTAGTTTTAAATAATAATCATATTCTTCCATCCCAATGTTTTTTCCATGTTCTACCAAATTTTCTATTTAAACCAGGATCTTTAATTTTATCTAAAATGGACATTTTAAATGGTGTTAGCGTCGGGCGAGAATCGCCATTGTGAGCCGGGCGGAAATCGCCAATCGTAGTCAAATAGAAAAAGCCATTACTTTTTCTTTCAAATCCTTTATAC
>JAZOMN010000113.1:0-4798 GCA_045654005.1 Clostridia bacterium | reverse complement strand
GTTAAGAAAAATATGCCTTCCTGCGTACTTGTGTTTATTGCACCTCCGTCAAAAGAGGAACTTATAAGCCGCTTAAAAGGCAGAGGTACTGAAACTGACGAGGTTATTAAATTAAGAGTAGAAACTGCAACAAAAGAACTTAAAGTTGCAAAAGAGTATGACTATATTATTGTAAATGACGATATAGAAAAAGCGGCAGATGATATTCTGTCGGTTATAAAAGCAGAAAAATGTAAAAAAGAAAGAATCATTGAGGATTTGGAGGTATTAAAATGATTTTTAAAGAATTTCAGAATTTAGTTGACAAAGCAGGTTCAAGATACGGGCTTATTATTTCCGTTACCAAAAGAGCAAGAGATATTAAAGACGGAAGCGAACCGCTTACAGTATCAAGTTTCGACAAATCTGTTTCTATTGCAACAAAAGAGTTCGCAGAAGGAAAACTTGGTATAGTTAAGCAAAGCATGGAGGAAACAAATGCTTAAAGGAAAAAATATTGTCGTTGGGGTATGCGGAGGAATTGCAGCCTATAAGGTATGCGATGTTGTGAGCCGTCTTAGAAAACTATCCTGCGATGTTAAAGTAATTATGACTAAATCAGCCTGTGAATTTGTTTCAAGTATGACTTTTCGTACTTTGTCACAGAATGAAGTTGTGACAGATATGTTCGAAGAGCCGGGCGAATGGGATGTTAAACATATCTCACTTGCCAAAAGCGCAGACCTTTTTGTTATTGCACCTGCGACTGCAAATTTTATAGGTAAAGTAGCAAACGGAATAGCAGACGATATGCTAACAACAACTGTTATGGCAACTAAGAAAAAAGTTCTTATAGTACCTGCTATGAATACAGAAATGTACACTAATCCGATAGTTCAGGAAAATATAGAAAAACTTAAAAAGTTGGGATATATGTTTATGGAACCCGGAGTAGGTCTTTTAGCCTGTGGTGACAAAGGAAAGGGAAGACTTCCCGACCCTGAAAAAATTGTGGAAGTTGTAAAAGGGATTGTATATCCGAAAAAAGATATGATTGGCAAAAAGGTTCTTATAACCGCAGGTCCAACAAGAGAAGGGATGGACCCTGTAAGATTTATTTCCAATAATTCCACAGGGAAAATGGGGATAAATATTGCTAAAGTATCTTTCTTAAGAGGTGCAGATGTTACCTTGGTTTTAGGTCCGACATCGGAGAAAATCGATTTTCCCTGTAATGTTGTAAATGTCGTTTCGGCAAAAGAAATGTATGATGCGGTTATGGATAATATAAAAGATAAAGATATTATTATAATGTCTGCCGCAGTTTCTGATTATTCGCCTCAGGATGTAAGTGATGAAAAAATCAAATCTTCTTGTAACGATTTAACATTATCTCTTAAAAAGAATGAAGATATACTAAAGAAAGCATCTGAAATCAAAGATGAAAATGCAGTTATAGGCGGATTTTCTATGGAAACTGAAAACATGGAAGAAAATTCGGTTAAGAAAATGAAAGAAAAAAATATAGATTTCATTGTTGCAAATAATCTTAAACAAAAAGGTGCAGGATTTAGCGTTGATACAAATATTGTAACAATATTTGATAAAGACGGAAACAAAGAAGAGTATCCTATAATGTCAAAATTTGATGTTGCAAATAATGTAATTGATAAGGCATTAAGTTTTAGTTTGAATTAAAAATTTAAAAAATCAGATGTTTAATAACATCTGATTTTTTTAAAATGTTGTTTTTTAAAATATTGAGAAAATCTGTAAGCCGGGTTCTGTCATTTAAGATAGTCATCTGTCTGGGACTTAAATTGCTTTAAGCCTCAAGCCACAATTTGAAAAATGTCGGGCAAACTTAATTTTTCATTTAGTGTTGCTTCGGATGGGGTTTACACATGCGTACGGTCTCCCGTCTGCATAGTGAGCTTTTACCTCACTTTTTCACCCTTACTGTATAAACAGCGGTAATTTTCTGTTGCACTTTCCTTAGAGTCGCCTCCACCGGACGTTATCCGGCATCCTGCCCTGCGAAGCCCGGACTTTCCTCACTTGAAATACAAGCGCGACTATCCAATTTTCTCAAAAAAGGAAATATTAAAAAGTCTATACAGAACATTTTTCCAATTTCCTAAAAATAGCAGGCCTAATGCCTGCTATTTTAAAATATTAGTCTGTTGTGAAAGGTACAAGAGCAATATGTCTTGCCTTTTTAATAGCAGTTGTTAACTGTCTTTGATGTTTCGCACAAGTTCCTGTAATTCTTCTTGGAAGAATTTTGGATCTTTCAGAAAGATATTTTCTTAGTTTTGGAACATCTTTATAGTCAATTGAAGTTGCTTTTTCAACACAGAAACTGCAAACTTTTCTTTTCATTCTTCTAGGTTTGAATGTTTTTTCGTTTTCTGCCATCTGGCACACCTCCTATATATTGATATTTAGCCGTTGGGCTAACTGATTAAAATGGAAGACTGTCGTCATCATCAAGGGGCATAAATTCGTTATCGGCAGGTTTTACCTGTTCAGAAAAATCTGCTGTTGAACCTCCTTGAGGATTGTCCTTTTTGCTTCCTACAAAATTAACTTCTTCGGCAATAATGTCAGTCGCATAGCGTTTCTGACCGTCTTGCCCGTCCCAGGACCTTGTCTGAATAGAACCTGAAACAAGAGCCAACTGACCTTTTACAAAATATTTTTTAACAAACTCAGCAGTTTTGTTAAAAGCAACAATGTTTAAAAAGTCTGTTTGTTTTTCCTCGCCTTGTCTTTGAAATCTTCTGTCAATCGCAAGAGTAAAACGGGTAACAACAACACCGCTTGGTGAAGTTGACTGTTCAGGATCTCTTGTCAATCGACCCATTAAAATTGCTTTGTTAAACATAATAAATACCTCACATAATCTAAGAAATATTAGTTTTCTTGCTTAACAACTATATCACGAATGATACCGTCAGTAATTTTGTAAATTCTTTCAAGTTCCTGCGGGAATGAAGGAGCAGATGTGAACTCGATGAACACATAATATCCTTCAGTCAAATCGTTAATTTCGTATGCTAATCTTTTTTTACCCCAAATATCAATATTTGTAAGTTCTCCGTTAGCAGAAATTAAAGCTTTGAATTTTTCAACTATTTCATTGATTTTTTCTTCTTCTAAAGTAGGATTAACAATGAATATAGTTTCGTACTTGTTTTTAATTTCAACCATTTCTTACACCTCCTTCTGGACTTTTGGCTCACAGTCTGTCTGCGAGCAAGGACTCTGCATTCTAATTGCAGTCTTTACATTATATATCACAAAAGAAGAAATGTCAAGTTTTTTTATAAATAAAAAATATATTAGTTTTTTATTGATTTTTTTTTGTTTTGTGGTATAATGATATTTGTAACTTTATGTGCAGTAAACTAGAACAATATGTTTTATAAAATCATTAGTGCATTATTTATACAAAACGGAGGAATTTTAAGATGAATAATCAAATTAACTTGATGGATGTAATGAGTATGATTCTTAAAAGATGGTGGATCGTTGCAGTTTCTACTGTTCTTTTGGGCGCAATATTCTTTACAGTATCCGAATACTTTATACCCGAAAAATATACGTCTAACGGTAAACTTCTTGTAAGTAACACTGTTAACTCAATGTCGGAAGATGGAAGCGTGGCTGCGGAAAGCATAAATACTCTTAATGCTTCTGCAAGACTTTTAAGTACATATATTGAAATTTTCAAAACAGATTCTTTTCTTTCTAAGATCGCGGCAGATAGTGGAACAAAATATACTGTAGGTCAGATAAAAGGGATGGTAACATACTCATCGCTTAATCAGACTGAAGTTCTTCAGGTTTCGGTTTTGTGTCAGGATAAAATTGACGCAAGGCAGATTTGCGAACTTATATTGGATAATGCACAATCAGAAATTGAAAGAATAGGAAGCGGTGGGTCTGTTACAATTGTTGACGAAGCGTCATCTCCTACAACTCCTACATCTCCTAATAAAACACTTAACAGTATTATCGGTGTTTTACTTGGTATAATTTTAGGTGTGCTTATAATTTTTGTAATAGAATTTTTTGATATCAGAATAAAAACAGAAGATGATTTGGTTTCAAAGTTTGATTTACCTATATTAGGAGTTATTCCTGACTTGGAATCATCACTGGTTAAAGGAGGTAAATAGGATGTCTATTTTTGATAATAAAATAAGAATTTCTTTGGGAAAAAAGAAAAAGCCTATCTCTTTAGAAGAGGATATGGTAAATATAATAAATGACAATACTAAGTTTAACATTAAAGAAGCCTATAAAACAACCAGAACCAATATCATATTTGCGTTAAACAGTGATAAAGGCTGTAAAAGAATTATTCTTACCAGTTCTGTTCCGGGTGAAGGTAAATCTTTAACATCAATAAATATTGCAATTACATTTGCTATGGCTGATACAAAAGTTTTAATTGTTGACTGCGACTTAAGAAAACCTAAACTTCACAAATATTTAGGTGCAGACAATAAAAAAGGCCTTTCAAATGTACTTGGAGGATTTGATAAAATAGAAGACTGTATTAAAGTAAATAAAGAACTTAATGTTCATTTTCTTACTGCAGGTCATACTCCTCCTAACCCTATTGAACTTTTATCAAGCGGAAAAATGGAAAAATTACTTGACGAACTTTCAGAACAGTTTGACTATATCTTCCTTGATACACCGCCTGTTAACGTTGTTGCTGATACATCTGCAATTGCGAAATTCTCAGACGGGATATTGTTTGTTGTGCGTCATAAATTTACAACACAGGATATGGTATATAAAGCAA
>JAZOMN010000112.1:0-7708 GCA_045654005.1 Clostridia bacterium | reverse complement strand
GAAATCAAGATTAATGTGGAAAATGCTAATGAAAACATTTCTAATTTTATTAAAAGAGTTATAAAAACAAATTAGAACCAGAGGCTAAAAAAGCGTTACACCCAAAAATAGACAGAGCTCTTTTTGGGTGCAATGCTTTTTTAAAGGTTCTTATTCGAAGGATTATCGAGTATATTTCCCTTATTATCAAATCTTGAGCCATGGCAGGAACAATCCCAACTATGCTCATATTTATTCCATTTTAAAGCACATCCTAAATGCGAACACCTTTTTGGCATCGGGTTTAAAAAATTAGTAACTGTATCAAATAAATTTACGGCAAGCTGAGGCTTTAAAATACTTCGCTCCGGAGAAAAAATATCAAGATATTCATTGTGCTTTCCCTCTATTAAATCGCATAAACAAAGTGCAGAAACCATTGCTCCCGTAAGTCCCCATTTGTTAAAACCTGTGGCAGTAAAAATATAGTTATTGTTTTTTGAATATTTTCCTATATATGGAACTTTGTCAAGGCTCATTGTATCCTGCTGCGCCCAGTTAAAACATACGGGCGAATTTTTATAATATTGATTTAAAAAACTTTTTGCATCGTTTCTGTTTTTATTTTTAGTGCCTGTCCTGTGAGCGCCCCCTCCTACTATAAGGTAGTCCTTATAGCCACTTAATGATAGTCCTGTATCCTTATCGTCAATATACATATTATTTAATTTCTGTGCATTTTTTACGGCAACAAAATAAGAACGGTTCTGATATAATTTTACAAAATAAAAACCCTCTTTGTTTATAATCGGAAAATGGGTGGCAACTATAATTTTATTTGCCCTTATTATTTTTTTATCCGATGTTTCTATATATCCTTTTTCAATTCTTTTAACCCATACATTTTCGTATATGTTTAAATTTTTTGATATTTCTTTTATAAATTTTAATGGGTGAATTTGTCCTTGATTGTTAACTGAAACTGCACCTCTTACCATAAACGGAAGTTCTGTTTCTTTTTCAAACTTACCGTCTATACCAAGTTTTTCGTAGGCTTTTAGTTCATCTTCGATTTTTTTTAGGTTGTCAAGAGTATAAGTGTACGCTTTTTTATCTTTATAATCAAAAGAAAAAAGTTGTGATAATTCCTTGAATTTTTTTACAGCAGTATCGTATATAGAAAAATATTTTTTCGCATATTCTATACCTTTATCTTTAATAAGGTCAGCATATATTAGACCATGCTGCAGTGTTATTTTTCCCGTTGTGCCTTTAGTGGTTTTTGATGCTATACTGTCTTTTTCAAGAAGCATATAATCTATACCTTTTTCTTCTAAAAAGTAAGCGCATAAAATCCCGAAAATTCCTCCGCCGATTATAAGAACATCGGTTGAATTTTTTAGTTCCCTTTCTTTAAAATCAGGCATAGTTATATTATCCTGCCATATTGATTTATTCATATAATCATTCCTTTTTGTATTTTCTATAATACTATTATTTTAAAAAATATATACAATTATCAAAATTTATAGTATAATATTAAAGTCATCGGAGTATCGAGCTCAATACTCCGACGGCTAAAAAAAGAAAGGTATTTATGTAATGAAAAGGATAACAGCGGGAATTCTTGCTCATGTTGACGCGGGTAAAACAACTTTATCCGAGGGCCTTTTATACACTGCGGGGAATTTGAGAAAAATCGGCAGAGTAGATAAAGGCGACAGTTTTTTAGATACAGATTATTTAGAGAAAAAACGAGGAATAACTATTTTTTCAAAACAGGCAGTCCTTAATTTTTCTGATACTTATATAACTTTACTTGACACTCCCGGGCATGTGGATTTTTTTGCAGAAACCGAAAGAACTGTCAGCGTGTTTGACTATGCCATTTTAGTTATAAACGGATGCGACGGAGTTCAGAGTCATACCAAAACTTTATGGGATTTGCTTTCAAAGAAAAATATTCCCGTGTTTATTTTTGTTAATAAATCTGACCTTGAGGGCTTTTCATATACCGATACGCTTAATCAGTTAAAAGAAGAATTTAACTGTAATTTTATTGATTTTTCCGATACTTTAAGCGAAGAATTTTACGAAAATGTTGCTCTTTGCGACGAAGAAATTATGAGCGAATATTTAAATAAAGGAACGATTGATTTAGTAAATATTAAAAATGCCATTAAAAAAAGAAAAATCTTTCCTTGCGTTTTCGGGTCGGCTCTTAAAATGGAGGGCGTTAAGGAATTTCTTGACTTATTTTGTAATTTTACGATGGAAAACGCTAAAAAAGAAGAGTTTGGCGGAAAGGTTTTTAAAATAAATGAAGATGCAAAAGGCAACAGGCTTACTTTTATTAAAGTAACAGGCGCATCTTTAAAAGTAAAAGATGTAATAAACGACGAAAAGATAAATGAAATAAGGATATATTCAGGGGAAAAGTACGAAAGTATTGACGAGGCCGAAACAGGTATGGTATGTGCGGTTACAGGTCTTAAAAGCACTTATGCAGGTCAGGGGCTTGGCTTTTGCGAAAACAACCTTAATTTAACCGCAGAGCCTGTGTTTAATTATAAAGTTATTCTTCCAAAGGGAGAAGATATTTCAAAGGTTATATCCAATCTTTCAAAACTTAACGAAGAAGAAACAAAACTTAATTTAAACTGGAACGAAAGATTAAAAGAATTGACCTTATCCGTAATGGGCGAAATCCAACTTGAAGTGTTAAAGGAAATTTTAAAAAACCGATTTTCTATAAATGCTGAATTTTCCAAAGGGAATGTAATATATAAAGAAACTATTACAAATACCGTTGAGGGCGTAGGGCATTTTGAACCGTTAAGGCATTATGCAGAAGTCCATTTGCTTCTTGAACCTCTTGAGACGGGGGCAGGGATGCAGTTTGAATGCGATGTGTCGGAAGATTTACTTTCTAAAAACTGGCAACGCCTTATTTTTTCTCACATGATGGGAAAAACTCATTTAGGAGTTTTAACAGGGTCGCCCATAACAGATATTAAAATTACTTTAAAAGCAGGAAAAGCTCATTTAAAACATACCGAAGGCGGAGATTTCCGTGAGGCAACATTCCGTGCAATAAGGCATGGACTACGATGTGCAAACAGCATAGTTTTAGAGCCTTATTACGAATTTAGTATAGAAGTGCCAAGCGAAAATACAGGCAGAGTTATGACCGACCTTGACAGGCTCGGTGCAACTGTTAAGATGCCATATACTAAAGGAAATGCAACCATAATTTCAGGAGAATGTCCCGCAAAGGATATTACTGACTATAAGTCGGAACTTATAAGTTTTACACGGGGGCTTGGGAAAATATCCTTTAAATTTTCAAATTATAAACCTTGTAAGAATCAACAAAAAGTTATCGAAGAATCAGGATATAATCCTGACTCTGATATTTCCAATACTGCAGATTCGGTTTTTTGTTCTCACGGAGCAGGATTTAATGTTAACTGGAAAGATGTCAAAGATTATATGCATTTAGAGAGTATATTAAAACCGAAAGTTAAAGACGAGCCTGTAAGAAAAAAAGAAAAGTTTTTTGCAACCGATGAGGAACTTTTAAAAATTTTTGAAAACACTTACGGAAAAGTCAAGGTTAAAGAACCGCACTCAGCAATGCATACAAAAAAGGAAATACCAACAGTTAAAAATACAAAGGTAACCATAAAAAAATACGACAAAGAGTATCTTCTTATTGACGGATATAATATAATTTTTGCGTGGAACGATTTAGCTGATATGGCAAAAGCAAATCTTGAGAGTGCCAGAAATATGTTAATTGACCGCCTTGTTACCTATAAAATATTTAAGAATATTGAAATTATAGTTGTATTTGATGCTTATAAAGTAAAAGGGAACCCCGGAGAAAAAGAAATAATAAACGGTATAAATATAGTTTATACAAAAGAAGCGCAAACTGC
Organism: Clostridia bacterium; assembly: GCA_045654005.1. Classification (GTDB taxonomy): domain Bacteria; phylum Bacillota; class Clostridia; order UMGS1840; family HGM11507; genus SIG450. Next base: position 3,788 of record JAZOMN010000112.1, on the reverse strand, counting down.
CGATTCATATATTGAAAAAGTAACCAAAGAACTTATAAAAAACTATAAGGTAACAGTTGCCACATCTGATAGTTTAGAACAAATGATAATTTTCGGAAGCGGTGCGTTAAGAATGAGCGCAAGAACCTTTTTGGAAGATTTGAAAATTGTTGAAGAAACGGTCAGAAAAATGATTGATAATTATAATCTTGATGTAAAAAATTCTGATAGCTTTAAAACGGTATGGGAAAAATTACTGCATGATACAAACTAAAAAAAGACGGGTAACCGTCTTTTTTTAGTTTGTATATATATCAACAATAAAATTCACTGCGTCCCAGTCAACTTTGCAGTTTAAAGTTTCCGAAAGAAATCTCACAGGCACGAAAGCCCTCTCTTCTTCAATAAAAGCAGGGGAGTCGGTATAATAGATGCTGTCATTAACAATTACTTCATTAGAATTAACAGGCATAAAAATGTGAATATCTTTGTGCCTTATTTCAACCGATTCGGATAATTCCCACCATATAATATCTTTATTATCAACGCCGATTGCGTTTAGTATTGCCCTTAAAGGAAGATAAGTTCTTCCGCCTATAAGCATAGGGGCAACGTCAGAGACAATAAAATTATTATCAACCCTGACACTTACACTTTCCTGTGAAAAAGCACTATATGAAAATAATACTGTAAATATAATAAATATGTATATAAACCTTTTCAAAACCATTCTCCTAATCTTTAATATATATAATTATAGTATTTTTTTTATGTAATTGCAAGTTTTTTAACAAATTGTGAATATTTGGTATAATAGTCTTGACAAACGCATATAATAATGGTATCTTATAAATTGTTAGCACTCAAGCCAAGTGAGTGCTAATAATAACGACAACAGTAACGGCATTTAAAATCAAGGGGGTGAAACTCTTATGAGTTTAAATGAAAGAAAAAAGAAAATATTAAAAGCGGTAATTGAAGATTATATAAACTATGCAGAGCCTATAGGGTCAAGGCATATTGCGAAAAATCACGATATATCCTTATCCAGTGCAACCATAAGGAACGAACTTGCAGATTTAGAGGATTTGGGTTATCTTGTTAAAACGCATACATCTTCAGGCAGAGTTCCATCCGATTTAGGATACAGAACTTATGTTGATACGCTTGTAGAAAAATATCTTGTTTCCATGCAGGAAATAGGGAATTTAAAAGCCCAGATGCAACAGAAAGTAAGAGACCTTGACTTTTATATAAAACAGGTTTTAAACATCTGCTCAAGTCATACAAATCTTACTGCAGTTGCCTTAACGCCTGACTATACAAAGGGAACGATTAAAAATATCGAGTTTATAATGCTTGACAGAAGCAATATAATGCTTATACTGGTTACTGACACTAATGTTGTAAAAAGTAAACATATCCATCTTAAAATGGAGGTTGACCTTGATTTTATATTAAGCCTTAAAGAAGAGCTTAACGAATATATTTCAGGGCATACCATTGAAGAAATAATAAGAACGAGTTTTGAAGAACTTACCTTAAAATTAAGAGGAGACCACCGGGCAGTTGTTGAAATTTTAGAATTTGTATATTCGACAATAAGCGAAATAAATGAAAATGAAATTTATTTAAGCGGTGAAACAAATATGCTTTCGCTTCCTGAATTTAAGGATGTGAATAAAGCCAAAGATTTTCTGGAACTTGTTCATAATAAAACGAAGATGAAAGATATTTTAGTGTCTAACCTAAAAGAAGATGTTTTAAAAGTTGTCATAGGAGACGAAAATGTTTCATCGGATACAAAAGGGCTTAGTATGGTGCTTTCAACTTATAAAATAAGCGATTCTGTTTTCGGTGCAATCGGGATAATCGGTCCTACAAGAATGGATTACACGAAAGCAATTTCGTCACTTGATTATATAACAAATTCGCTTAACGAAGCATTAGATGATAAAAGCGGAAAGGAATGAACAATTTGAAGAAAGAAGAAGTAAATCAGGAAGAAATTAAAAACGAAGAAGAAACTCTTAATGAAACTTCGGAAGAAAAAGAGGAAACAAAAGAAAGCGAAGATTTTAAAGATAAATATTTAAGGACTCTTGCTGAATTTGATAATTTTAAGAAAAGAACACAAAAAGAAAAGGGAGAACTTTATGATTACACTTTATGCGAAGTGGTATCAAAAATACTTCCCGTGTATGACACTTTAAAACTCGCACTTAATCACGAATCGCAGGACGAAGCGTTAAAAACAGGACTTGACCTTACCCTAAAACAATTTGAGAAAGTTTTTTCTGATATGAATGTATCGGAAATCGAAGCACTCGGCAAAACTTTTGACCCGAATTTACATAACGCAGTTATGCATATTGATGATGAAAATTACGGGGAAAAAGAGATTGTTGAAGTATTTCAGGTCGGTTATAAAATGAATGAAAAAGTTATAAGATACAGCATGGTAAAAGTTGCTAATTAATAGGAGGAAATAAAAATGGCTAAAATTATTGGTATTGACTTAGGTACAACAAATTCATGTGTAGCAGTTATGGAAGGCGGAGAAGCAACCGTTATTCCTAACGCGGAAGGCGCAAGAACAACAGCATCAGTTGTTGCTTTTGCAAAAGATAATGAAAGATTAGTAGGCCCTGTTGCTAAAAGACAGGCTATTACAAACCCTGAAAAAACTATCATCTCTATAAAAAGAGATATGGGTTCTGACAGAAAAGTTTCAATCGACGGTAAAGACTATTCACCACAAGAAATTTCTGCTATGATCCTGCAAAAATTAAAAGCAGATGCAGAAAACTACCTTGGTGAAAAAGTTTCACAGGCAGTTATCACTGTTCCTGCATATTTCAGTGACTCTCAAAGACAGGCTACAAAAGATGCAGGTAAAATTGCAGGTTTAGAGGTTTTAAGAATTATAAACGAACCTACTGCTGCTGCCCTTGCTTACGGACTTGATAAAGATGATGAACAAAAAATTATGGTTTACGATTTAGGGGGCGGTACATTTGATGTATCTATCTTACAAATCGGCGACGGTGTATTTGAAGTTCTTGCTACAAGCGGTAACAACAAGCTTGGCGGTGACGACTTTGACCAGAAAATTATAGATTATTTAGCAGAAGAATTCAAAAAGGATAACGGTATTGATTTAAGACAGGATAAAATGGCTCTTCAAAGATTAAAAGAAGCTGCTGAAAAAGCAAAAATCGACTTATCAGGCGTTACAACTGCTAATATTAACTTACCGTTTATAACAGCAGATGCAACAGGCCCTAAACATATGGATATTACTTTAACAAGAGCGAAATTTGACGAACTTACAAGTGACCTTGTTGAAAAAACCATGATACCTACAAGACAGGCTCTTTCAGATGCAGGTCTTAACGCATCAGAAATTGATAAAGTTTTACTTGTTGGTGGTTCTACAAGAATTCCTGCAGTTCAGGAAGCAGTTAAAAAGTTCACAGGTAAAGAACCATTCAAAGGTATCAATCCTGACGAATGTGTTGCTATCGGTGCTGCAATCCAGGGCGGAGTTTTAGCAGGGGATGTTAAAGATTTACTTTTACTTGATGTTACACCGTTATCACTTGGTATTGAAACATTAGGCGGAGTTTGCACAAGACTTATTGAAAGAAACTCAACTATTCCTACAAAGAAAAGTCAGGTCTTCTCAACTGCAGCAGACTCTCAGACAAGTGTTGACATTCATATTCTACAAGGCGAAAGAGAAATGGCAGCAGGAAACAAAACTCTTGGAAGATTCCAGCTTACCGATATTCCTCCTGCACCAAGAG
>JAZOMN010000111.1:0-3104 GCA_045654005.1 Clostridia bacterium | reverse complement strand
TCATCGCTTTGATAAACAAAATTATCGCAGTAATTATATGCAAGAACTTGTCTTTCAACATAAAATTCGTTTTTAGTACAAAGGAGGATTTATGAATAAAAATTACAAGTACAAAGTAATAGGAATATTTGCCGTATGCCTGTTTCTTTTGGTTATCGGCAGTATGTATTATATAAATTCTTCTTCGGCAAATACCATAACTGTTTATAAAGAAACAGTAGAAGAAAAAAACACAAAAGAGGGTATTATAACCTCAAATCAGACTCTTGTTTATGCAACAAGTGACGGAGAGGCACTATTTAACTGTCAGGAGGGGAAACTTATCACCCCTTATGTAAAAATTGCGACTGTATATTCAGGGGATATTGATGACGAAACGAAAGAAAGTTTAAGAGGACTTAATGATAAAATAGTATTTGCACAGGCGAATGAAAAAAGCGCAAAAAATATTATTGGGGATATATCATCGATAAGCCGTGATATAAATAACACTATATCCGATGTTATTACAATGACTAATGAAAACAATTATGAAGAGGTTTACAGAGCAAAAAATGAAATTACGGCATACAATAAAAAACTATTGCAGTTAAAAGGGCAGAAGGTAGAAGAATATACCGAGAATATAGAAAATGAAATTGCAAAAGTTGAGGGGTCCTTAAATGCATCAAAGCAGGTTTATAAAAGCACCACTCACGGTATGTTCTCAACAAAAGTGACAAACTTTGACGAACTTTTAACTCCTGAAATTGCCCATAAAATGACAGTGGGGGAATATGACAAACTGTTCAAAACCGAAATAGAAGAAAAAACGGGCGTAAAAGCAGGTGATAGTTTTTGCAAAATAATCAACCATTACGAATGGTATGTTGTATCCAAATTTAAAAAAGAAGAAATTGAGGGGCTTACGAAAGGAAGCAGTGTTGAGTTAAGAATAATAAATAATTCAGACCATAAGGTAAGCGGAGAAATAACATATATATCCGAAGAGGAAAAGGGAAATTTTATTGTTGTTATAAAATCAACTAAAAATCTTAGCAATATATGGACATCGAATAAAGTGGAATTTGAACTTATAAAAAGCACGAAAACAGGCTTTAAAATTCCGCCATCAGCAGTTGTTGAAAAAGACGGAGTTTCAGGCGTCTATGTAATAAAGGACAGTGTTTATAAATTCATAGAAATAAAACCTCTTCTTTACGGGGATAACTTTATTCTTATTAAAGACAGAACCACAGAGGGAGAGCCTGAGAGCAGTAACGTTATTTTGTATGATTATGTTGTTGTAAATCCTTTAAATATTACAGAGGGAGACTTTGCAAATTGACTATAGAAAACATTAAAAGAATTAAGGAAGAAATTTTTGAAACCTGTGTGAAATACGGAAGAAATTATTCGGATATCGAAATAGTGGGAGTAACTAAAACAGTTGAAGCAAACAGGATTCTTCCCATAAAAAACGAGGGTATTATACACATAGGGGAAAACAGAGTTCAGGAATACCTTGAAAAATACGATTTTTATAAAGAGAATAATTTCAAACAGAGTATAATAGGTCATCTTCAGACCAACAAAGTAAAATATATAATTGACAAGGTTGATCTTATTCAGTCGGTTGACAGTTTGAAACTTGCAAAAGAAATTTCAAATCAGGCAAAAAAGCATAATAAGATAATGGATATACTTGTTGAAATAAATATTGCAGGAGAAGTTTCAAAATCGGGAATTTCATATAATGAAGTTTTTGAATTTGTAAATGAGATAAGCGAACTTGACAATATTTCGGTAAAAGGAATTATGGCAATTCCGCCGATTTTTGAAAATGAAATCACAACAAGAGGATATTTTGAAAAATTATATAAAATATATATTGACATTAAGAGTAAAAAAATAGATAATATATATATGGATATTTTGTCTATGGGAATGTCGAAGGACTATCTTTATGCCATAATGGAAGGTTCAAATATGGTAAGGATAGGGACAGGCATATTCGGAAAAAGAACAAATATGTAAATAATTTAAGGATAAATTTTAGGAGGAATAAAGTTATGGGAAACTTTTTTAAGAAAACAATGGAATTTATCGGTCTTTCTGATGAAGAAGAAAATATTGAAGTTGAACCTATAAATGAAATTGAACCTGAAAAGGAAAAGAAAAACGATTCATTCTCAGTTAATCCGAGAAAAAATAAGGTTGTAAATATTCATACAACAACACAACTTAAAGTTGTAGTTTACACACCTAATTCATTTGATAATGCAAGAGAAATTGCAGATCACCTAAAAGCAAAAAAACCTGTTGTTATAAACTTAGAAAATGTTGAAACAGCAGTTGCAAGAAGAATTATAGATTTCTTAACAGGTGCAGTTTATGCGGTTGACGGAAGTATCCAGAAGATTGCTGACCGTATTTTCTTAATAGCACCTTACAATGTTGGTATTATGGGCGGAGATGTTAAAGACGAACTTATGAGAAATAAGATTGTTTTCCCATACAGCAGTAACTAAATATGATAAAAAAGGAAACGGTACTTTTTTACGCTAATGGAGACGATGAGAAAATTCTTCTTTCTCACCTTTACGACAATTACTTAAAAACCTCTTTGAAAAATTATAATACTTATTCTGACTTTTTCTCTGAGGAAAAAACAACTCTTATAAAAACCGCTTTTAATTCTATTTGTGATATATATTTTGATACATACGGCGGATACGAAGGAGCAGAAAGGGTAATTTCTGCTTTTTTGGTGAATGAAGATAACAAAGATTATCCTATTTCCTGTATTGAAATTTCAGGGCGTAATACTGATAAACTTTCCCATCGTGACTTTTTAGGTGCTCTTATGGGGCTTGGAATAAAAAGAGAAATGGTTGGGGATATTGTCATAGATAAGTACGCTTATGTGTTTGTAAAAGAGGAAATTGCCGATTATATTCTTTTAAATCTTACAAAAGTAGGGAATACGAGTGTAAGTGTAAATTTATATAACGGAGAGAAAATAATAAGAGAAGAAAAAAGCGAAATTATATCTTCTACCGTCGAATCTTTAAGGCTTGACCTTATACTTGCGAGGGGTTTTAATATAAAAAGAAGCGATGCGA
>JAZOMN010000110.1:0-5243 GCA_045654005.1 Clostridia bacterium | reverse complement strand
ACTAAAATAATATCTTTTTGTCAAGCATTATTTTAAATAGATACGATAATATCCAAACTCGTTTCTTTATTTGGATTCAACTAATTTCTTTGTATCAAGTGCAATCATAAGTTCTTCGTTTGTTGGGATAATAAGTGTTCTTACTTTTGCATCTTTTGTTGAGATATCAAGTTCATATCCTCTTTCTTTGTTAAGTTCAGGGTCAATTTCAATTCCCATAAACTCTAAACCGTCTGTAACATTCTTTCTTACATATTCAGTATTTTCGCCGACACCTGCTGTGAATACAACTGCGTCAACCCCGCCCATTACAGCGGCACAGATACCGATTTGTTTCTTAACATGATATACAAACATATCAACTGCAAGGATTGATCTTTCTTTACTTTCTGATTCGTCACCTAACAAATCTCTGAAATCGCTTGATAATCCCGAAATACCTAAAACACCTGATTTTTTATTTAAAATGTTTAATACTTCTGAAACTGAAAGATTTTCTTTAGTTGCGATAAATTCAACAATTGCAGGGTCGATATCACCGCTTCTTGTTCCCATACATACACCTGCAAGAGGAGTAAAGCCCATTGATGTTTCAACTGACTGACCGCCTTTAACTGCAGAGATTGAAGAACCGTTACCTAAATGACAGGTAATAATTTTTAAATCTTCAATTGGTTTTTTAAGCATTGCTGCAGCTCTTGCTGCAACATATTTATGGCTTGTACCGTGGAAGCCGAATTTTCTTACTTTATATTTTTCATAGTATTCATAAGGAACAGCATATAAATATGCTTCTTTTGGCATTGACTGATGAAAAGCAGTATCAAACACCGCAACCTGAGGAACTTTCGGCATAATTTCCTGACATGCTTTTATTCCTAAAATGTTTGGCGGGTTATGTAGTGGTGCAAGTTCCACACATGCTTCGATTTTCTTTAACACTTCTTCAGTTACTAAAACTGAATCGTTAAAATATTCGCCTGCGTGAACAACTCTGTGACCTACTGCATCAATTTCGTCCATTGAATTAACAACACCGTGGTCTTTGTCAATCAAAGCATCAATTAAAACTTTGATTGCATCCTGATGATTGTCCATCTTTGTTTCTAAAACAAAATCTTCTTTACCCTGTGGTTTATGAGTAAGTTTTCCGTCAATACCGATTCTTTCGATAAGACCTTTACAAATAACTTCGTTTGTATCAGGATTCATTAACTGATATTTTAAAGAAGAACTGCCTGCGTTTATAACAAGAACTTTCATTTTAATTACTCCTTTTAATTCTGGTTTTGTGCCTGAACACATGTAATAGCAACAACACCTACGATATCTTCAGCACTGCAGCCTCTTGATAAGTCGTTGATTGGTTTTGCGATACCTTGTGTAACAGGTCCGTATGCTTCTGCTTTAGCAAGTCTCTGAACTAATTTATAACCAATGTTACCTGCATCAAGGTCAGGGAATACAAGTACATTTGCATGACCTGCAACAGGTGAGCCCGGTGCTTTTGATTCTCCAACGCTTGGAACGATTGCCGCGTCAAGTTGAAGTTCACCGTCAACTTTAAGTTCAGGGTTGTTTTCTTTACATATTCTTGTTGCTTCTAAAACTTTATCAACATCAGGGTGTTTTGCACTTCCTTTAGTTGAGTGAGAAAGCATTGCAACGATTGCTTCTTTCTGAGTTAATAATTCAAAAGATTCTGCAGAACAAGCCGCGATTGCAGCAAGTTTTTCAGGGTCAGGATTTTGCTCTAAACCACTGTCCGCAAAAATGAATGTTCCGTCTGCCCCATATTCACAATCAGGAACAACCATTACGAAAAATGCTGAAACAAGTTTAACTCCAGGTTTTGTTTTAACAATCTGAAGACTTGGTCTTAAAGTGTTGGCAGTAGAGTGACAAGCACCTGAAACAACACCGTCTGCATCCCCTGCTTTAACCATAAGACAAGCATAGTACATATAATCGGAAAGAGCCTGTTTCTTTGCTTCTTCATAAGTAAGGCCTTTTGATTTTCTAAGTTCAACAAAAAGATTTATATATTCTTCTGTTTTTTCGTAAGTAAAAGGATTGATTATTGTTGCTTTTGAAATATCAAGTCCTTTGCTGTTTTCATTAATTTCTTCGGGAGTACCGATAATTATGATATTAGCGATACCTTCTTTTAAAATTGTTTCCGCTGCTTCAAATGTTCTTCTGTCCATAGATTCAGGAAGAACGATTGTTTTAACATCGGCTTTTGCACGGTTTTTAATACTTTCTAAAAAAGTCATTTCAGACTCCATCTCCTTTAATAAATTTTAAACATATATATTATATAGTAAATAACCTTATTTTTCAAGTTTTTTTTGAAAATTATAATAAAATTTTATCCACATATCCGTTTTTTTGTCCGCTTAAAATATGATAAATATATGATGCTTTTAAATCAGTATTTAAAATTTCATATTTTTTATACATATCTTTTGTTATATTGGTAAATACAGGTATATCACTTTTTTTCTTTATTTGGGATAATAATTCCTTACCCTTTTCATTAAACGCAAGAACTCTTGCAAACTGCGGTTTTATCTCCCTTTCCTCTTTATCTATATCAAGAAGAATGTTATATAAAATTCTTTTTATTCTTGTATAAGTATATCGTTTTGATTTTATACCCATTGCAATATCTTTTATTCCGTACTCGTTAAGTGCCGTTTTTATAATAAGGTTTTCTATCCCCTCATTAACATCAGCATATTTAAGTAAGTCAGAAGGTTTTTTTATTCTTAAAGAATAAGTAATAATATCATTGACCTTATCTTCAAACACAGGGGTTTCTTCTTTTAATAAATCATAAGTAAGTTTAGGGATAAATTCTGAAATATCCTCATTATTTTTAAGCATTTCTCTTATGCCCGTTGCCGATGCAAAGTTTTCTTTTGTATCTTTTTCGTTATATCCGACATTTTTTCTTTTAACAGTATATGGAATGATTTCAGAATCAAGGCGTTTTAATGCTTTTAAATAGTTTATTGCAAGAATATTATTTGGCTTTTCTAAAATCCTTTTATCTTCGTTAAAAAATTCTTCGCTTATGGCAGAAAAAACAGAGACACCCTTTTTCTGATTTTTCTTTATTTTTTCTATCGTGCTTTCTTTAGAAAGAAAGTCTGCAATCCTTGCAAGAGACGAAATATCGCCTTCTTCCGAGCCGAAAGAAATAAAGTCGGTAACATTAAGACTATCAAGAACAGAAACTCCCCCGTAGGCAAAATATTCAGAAGAAGAAAGCGCATAAGGAACTGACAGTTCAAGAACTAAATCAACTCCACCTAAAACCGCACTTTTCGCTCTTATAAACTTATTATAAAGTGCCGCCTCTCCACGCATAACAAAGTTACCGCTCATTACTGCTACAGTGCAGTCGCAACCGGTATTTTTCTTTGTTTCTTCAATTTGATACAAATGCCCGTTATGAAACGGATTATATTCGGAAATTATTCCTGCAACTTTCATTTTTTCTCCCTTTTAAAAATGAGGAACTTCAACCCACTCGTTTGTTTCAGCCGATTTATAAATACTTAAAATCAAGTCAACTGCTCGTCTTGCATCCGATGCAGGTGCGATAAGTTCTTCGCCTTTTAGTATGCCGTCAATAAAGTTTGATACAACTCTGTTATGTGCGTCCATATCCATATCTTCAGGCTTGTCCCCAAAACTTTCAACTTTATCTGAAAGCTGAATTTTTTCTACTTTAAGTTCATCTTCTGACAAACTTTTATAAAGCATAGTTTTACCGTCTGCAAATACAATAGTACCTTTCTCACATTCAATTCTTATACGGTCGCATTCAGAGTTGGTTTCAGGGTAATATGATAAAACAGTTCCCATCAGAACCCCGTGGGCACCGTTATCAAATTCTATAAGTGCGTTAACGGTATCTTCACCTGTCATTTTTCTGCCCATAATATCTGTAACTCCAAGCACTCTTTTTGCATTTCCGCAAAGATGCACAAGCGCATCGACGCCATGGCTTCCCTGATTGATAAGGCAACCGCCTCCGTTTATGTTTTTATCTCCTCTCCAGTAGGAATTTGCATAGTAAGAATGGCTTCTGTAACCCCTGTACTGAAATTCAACTATTCTCATTTTACCAAGTTCGCCTGACTCAAGAATTTTTTTTGCATTCACAATCCCTGATTGTGTTCTGTTCGGGAATACACAACCTAAAAGTTTGTTATTTTTCTTAGCAGCTTCAATCATGGCAGTCATTTTTTCTATTTTTACATCAAGAGGTTTTTCACACAAAACATCTATACCTGCATTTAAAAAGTCAACGGCACATTCCATATGATAAGAACTTGGTGTTGCTATAATTGCCATATCAATATTCCCTGCTTTTATTACATCCTTGTAGTCATTTGTAAGATTAGGAATATTATACTTTTCTTTAAAGTCCTCGCCTTTTTTATAATCTCTTCCGCATACTACCCAGCAAAGTTCTGCTCTGCCGTCCGCTATAACTGCTTCTGCGTGTGAGTTCCCTATCATACCGCAACCGATAAGCGCAACTTTAAGTTTTTTATTTTCCATGGTTAAAGCCTCTTTCTCTTACATTGTTTTATAATTTTGTTATTATATAAATCTGAATTATTATAAACTAAATATATCCTATAGTTTGTATTGTATACAAACTATAGGATATTGTCAACCTGTAATATATCTTGTTGCTATATTTTGATATCCTTTAAATTTCAGCAATTACTTCAACTTCAATAAGTACATCTTTAGGAAGGCGCGAAACCTCAACACAAGAACGTGCAGGATACGGATTTGCAAAATATGTTTCGTAAATCTTATTTACTACCGCAAAGTCTTTCATATCCTGAATGAACACAGTTGTTTTAACAGTCTTTTCAATACTTGTTCCTGATGCTTCAAGAAGATTTTTTATATTCTCGCAAACTTGTTTTGTCTGTTCTTCAATAGTTACTGCTTCAATTTCACCATTCTGTGGGTTAATTGCAATCTGTCCTGATGTGAAAACAAGATTTCCAACTACCTTTGCCTGTGAATATGGTCCGATTGCTGCAGGTGCTTTATCTGTACTGATTGTTTTAATCATAATTATTACTCCTTACACTAATTTATATCCCTGTTTGATAAGTTCATTTTTAATAAGCTCAATATGGTCAAAGTTTCGGGTTTCAAGTAAGATTCTCAGGAAGCAACCGTTGATGTCTGAGTTTTCAGATGCT
>JAZOMN010000109.1:0-1324 GCA_045654005.1 Clostridia bacterium | reverse complement strand
TAAAACAAAAGCGATATCTCCATTGTCATTATTCGTTTTAATTGAATATTTTTCATATACTTTAAAATTCTCATCACATACGCCGAATTTAACATTTGTACCGCCAATATCTATCCCTAAAATCATTTTTTGTATTCCTTTCCATTAACAAAAGCACATACAACATTATAATCTTTATCTAAAACTGCAACATCTGCATATTTACCTACTGCAATACTAGTGATTACATTTTATATTGACAGAGTTTCAGCAGGGTTTTTGGATGCCATTTTTGACACTTCTTCTATCGGTATTCCCGAAAGAATTAAATTTTTAACACCGTCAGCCATTGTTTTGGCACTTCCTGCAATTGTTCCGTCTTTTAGTCTTATAACTCCGTCAACAACATAACGGGTAATCCCGTCAACAGTAAATTCTTTTATGTCAAGCCCCGCTGCATGGCCTGAATCACTTACAATATTTATATTATCAGCACCTTTTAATTTATATATAAGTTGCAAGGTTGCAGGATGCAGATGAACATGGTCGCATATCATTTCACATTTTATATTATCATTTGTTAAAACTGCACCTAAAACACCGGGTTCTCTATGGTTATATGGTCTCATTGCATTAAAAGCATGAGTTGCCTGAGTTACTCCCCACTCTATAGCATTTTGCACCTCATCATAAGTTGCATAAGTGTGCCCTGAAGAAATTACTACGCCTTTTTTTACTGCATATTTAATAAATTCTTCAGCACCTTCAATTTCTGGTGCAACTGTCATAATTTTTATTAAATCTCCACCTGCATCTAAAAATTTATCAAGCACTTTAGTATCAGGTGCTATTATATAATCTGCATTCATTGCACCTTTACATTTACTGTTTAAAAAAGGACCTTCCATATGTATTCCTGCAATTTTAGCACCTTCTGTTTTTTGATTATCTTTTACAAACTTAATTTGTTCAACTAATTTTTCAACATTTGACGCTGTTGTAGTAATTGCAATTGATGTAACTCCTTCGGTTGCTTCAAACTTTGTAATTTTATCAAGTTCACAATTTGAATCAGATATTCTTGTACCATACGCACCGTGAATATGAGTATCTATAAAACCAGGAAGAATATATTTACCTGTAAAATCTATTTTTTCATCTCCTGAAAGATTTTCACCAATTTCAGTTATTTTTCCGTTTTCTATTTTTACATCGGTTTTTCTTAATTTAAAATCATCACAAACAACATATCCATTTGAAAGTATCATATTATATCTCCCCTATGTTAAAAAGAAGGCGGAAATTCCGCCTTCTTTAAATTATTTAATAGAATTTGCAAGAATTT
>JAZOMN010000108.1:0-2192 GCA_045654005.1 Clostridia bacterium | reverse complement strand
TCAAGCAATGTTACAAGGTTATCAATTTGAACAGGATTTGCAAGTGTTTCTGCAACAGTTGGAGCTGCCATAATTGTTGCTGTATCGCAAGACATACAATTTCCGTAATTTTTCATAGATGCTAAATCAATACTGCTATCTTTTCCAAGTGCATCTGGAATAATTGAGAAAGTATTTGAAATTCCATCTTGTGCAAATTTAAACGGAAGTTTTGCAACAGAAGCCAAAGATGCAACTGCACCATTTGTATCACGACCGTGCATTGGGTTTGCTCCTGGAGCCATAGGTTCACCTAATTTTCTTCCGTCTGGAGTATTTCCTGTTTTTTTACCGTAAACAACATTTGATGTAATTGTCAGAACAGACAATGTATGTTTAGCATCTCTGTATGCTTTGGTTTTACAAAGTTCGTTATAGAAATCCTCTAACACATCAGTTGCAATAGAGTCAACCCTGTCATCATCGTTTCCGTACTTAGGAAAATCGCCTTCTATTTTGAAATCGCAGATTATTCCGTCTTCATTTTTTATTGGAGTAACTTTAGCATATTTTATAGCACTTAAAGAGTCGCAAAGAACAGAAAGACCTGCAACACCGAATGCCATAAATCTTCCTACTTTTGTATCGTGAAGAGCCATCTGTACTTTTTCATAAGCATATTTATCGTGCATAAAATGGATAACATTCATTGTGTTAACATAAAGTTTGCACATCCATTCTTTATAAACATTAAAACGCTTCATTACATCATCGAAGTCTAAAACATCACAAGATACAGGTTCGCTTACCGGACCTACCTGGTCACCTGTTTTCTCATTCTTTCCGCCGTTTAATGCCATCAAAAGAAGTTTCGCAAGATTACATCTTGCACCGAAAAACTGCATTTGTTTGCCTACCTGCATAGCAGAAACACAACATGCAATTGCATAATCGTTGCCGTATTTATCTATCATTATATCGTCATTTTCATATTGAATAGAATCGGTATCAATAGAAACTTTAGCAATATATTTCTTAAAGTTTTCAGGCAACTTTTCGCTCCATAGAATTGTTATATTCGGCTCGGGTGCTGTGCCAAGATTATAAAGTGTATGTAAAAATCTGAATGCAGTTTTTGTAACAAAAGATTTATTACCTTCACACATTCCACCTATACTTTCGGTTATCCACATAGGGTCTCCGCCGAATAAATCGTTATATTCAGGAGTTCTTAAATGCCTTACTATTCTTAGTTTTAAAACGAACTGGTCTATAAGTTCCTGAGCGCCTTTTTCGTCTAAAATACCTCTTTCAATATCTCTTTGAATGTAGATATCCAAAAACGCAGTATTTCTTCCAAGGCTCATAGCAGCGCCGTTTTGCTCTTTTACTGCACCTAAATATGCAAAATACAGCCATTGAACTGCTTCTTTAGCATTAGTTGCAGGTTGTGAAATGTCAAACCCGTACAGTTTTGCCATTTCTTTTAACTTATTTAAGAAATCTATTTGTTTAAAAAGTTCTTCTGAAAGTCTTATATTTTCCTCACACATATCAAAAGATGCAAGGTTTTTCTTATCTTTTTTCTTCTCTTCAATAAGCCTGTCAACCCCATAAAGAGCAACACGCCTGTAGTCACCTATAATTCTTCCTCTTCCATAAGCATCGGGAAGACCGGTTAAAATCCCTGCACTTCTTACCTTTCTCATTTCATCGGTATATGCACGGAACACCCCGTCATTATGAGTTGTTTTATAATCAAACTGGCTTTCAACACTTTCAGATAGTTTATATCCGTATGCTTCGCAGGCACTTCTTGCCATTCTTATTCCGCCGAAAGGATTTACACCTCTTTTTAAAGGTTTATCTGTCTGAAGGCCGAATATAACTTCGTTTTCTTTATCAACATATCCTGCTTCGAAAGTAAGAAGCGATGTAACAGTATTAACATCAATATCTAAAACTCCGCCGTTTTCATGCTCTTTTTTAAGAAGTTCATTTGTGATATCTAAAATGTTTTTTGTTTTATCGGTAACATCTTCTAAAAATTCTTCATCGCCTGTATATTCAGTGTAATTACTTATCAAAAAATCTGAAACATTTATTTCCTCTTTCCATTTTTCCCCTTTAAACTGTTCCCAATATTTCATAATATCTTCTCCTTTCATGTGTCTTTAGAAATTTATCCAAGGACTAAAAAAGGGCATTCTTAC
>JAZOMN010000107.1:0-3406 GCA_045654005.1 Clostridia bacterium | reverse complement strand
ATATTTCTTTAGTTCTGCTTTCCCAAAACAAAAAATCGTTATCATTAAGAGAGGATGTTAAAAATAACTTTTGCATTCTCTCTTTTTGTATTTTAAAAGACATTGATTTATATGAACGGTAATTATAGAATTTATATATTTGAAAAATCAGAAAAAAAGTGTATAATAAAAAATATCATAGTAAAGGATGGGTGGATATGACTATACAACAATGCAAGTATGTACTTGCGGTTGCTAAAACCGGGTCGTTCTCTGAGGCGGCAAAGCAACTATTTATTGCTCAGTCATCGCTTTCAATCAGTGTCAAAAGTCTTGAACAGGAACTTAACATAAAAATATTTGAGCGTTCAGGTGCAGGAGTGTACCTTACTGATGAAGGTGCTGAATTCTTAAAATATGCAACACAAATTAGTGAAAACAGTGATTATATCACAGAAAGATATAAGAAAAATATATCGAGAAAGTTATATATCGCAACACAGCATTATGATTTTATTGCTGATATTTTCGGTAATTTCTTAAAAACTGTAAAAGACGAAGATTATCGTTTTTCAATAAGGGAAATTGAAACATATAATGTTATCCGTGATGTTGAAAGAGCAAGAAGCGATATAGGAATAATTGCGGTGAAAGATGCAGATTTCGATGTTATGAAGCGTTATCTTGGCAAAAAAAATTTAAGTTTTACACCTGTTATAGAAGCAAAACCGCATGTGTTTTTTAGGAAAAACCATCCGCTTTGTAACTGTGAAAAGATTTCTACACAAGAACTTAAATCTTATCCTTATGTGTCTTATGAACAGGGCGAACATGAAAGTTCGTTTTTTACCGAAGAACTTGTAGATGTTTCTTATGTTGATAAGCATATCGAAATAAGTGACAGAGCCACTTTAATGAATATGCTGATGCTTACGGATTCCTATACTATTGGTACAGGGATTATGCCATCTGCGCTTAATAAAGGGGATATTATAAGCATTCCTTTTGAAAGTAACGGTTATTATATAATAGGTTATCTTCTTAATGAAGAAAGAAAAATTTCTGCAATCACAAAAGAGTTTATTGAATATATGGAAAAAGTATTGGGAGGAATAAAATGAAAGCACTTGTAAAAAAATATCCTGAGAGGGGATTATGGTTTGAGGATGTTCCCGAACCGGTTATATCAGCAAATGATGTAAAAATTAAAATACATAAGACTGCAATTTGCGGTACTGATTTGCATATTTATAATTGGGACGAATGGTCTCAAAAAACTATTGAAACACCTCGTGTTATCGGCCATGAATATGTCGGCGAAATAGTTGAAATCGGCTCTAATGTAACAAATTATAAAATTGGAGAAATAGTTTCAGGGGAAGGGCATATCGTTTGCGGAAAATGCCGTAACTGTCTTGCAGGAAATGGTCATTTATGTAAAGAAACAATCGGTGTCGGTGTAAACCGTGACGGAGCGTTCGCAGAGTATCTTGTTATCCCTCAGGAAAACGTAAGAAAATGCGAAAAAGACATCTCTGAAGAAATGTATTCTATCTTTGACCCGTTTGGAAATGCTGTACATACTGCACTTTCTTTTGACCTTACAGGGGAAGATGTTCTTATAACAGGTGCAGGACCTATCGGTATAATGGCTGCAGCAGTTTGTAAGCACGTAGGTGCAAGGCGTGTAGTTATTACCGATATTAATGATGAAAGACTTGTCCTTGCTAAGAAACTTGGTATTCAGTACACAGTAAATACAACTAAAGAAAAACTTTCAGATGTTATGGAAAAATTATCTATCAAAGAAGGTTTTGATGTAGGTTTAGAGATGTCAGGCAGTGAAATTGCTCTTAATACTATGATTGACCACATGATTCATGGTGGGAAAATTGCACTTTTAGGTCTTTTAAAGAGCGACAGTAAAGTAGATTGGTCAAAAATTATATTTAACGGACTTGTTATAAAAGGTATCTACGGAAGAGAAATGCACGAAACATGGTATAAAATGTCTGCAATGTTGCAGGGCGGTCTTGATATATCAAATATTATTACACACCGTATGGATATTACAGAATATGAAAAAGGTTTTGAAGCAATGAATAGCGGAAAATGCGGAAAAGTTATTCTTGACTGGACTTCACTTAATCAGGAGGCGATTTAATATGAATAAATCATTACAATATTTTAAAGAAGTATGCGAACAAATTGAAAAAGACGGTCTTACTAAAAACGAAAAAGTTATAACTTCACCTCAAGGTGCAAAAGTGCATCTTAGTGATAACAGAGAAGTTGTAAATATGTGTGCAAATAATTATCTTGGACTTGCAAACAATCCTGAAATAATTGAAGCCGCAAAGAAAAGTTATGATGAGTACGGATATGGATTATCTTCCGTTCGTTTTATCTGCGGAACACAAAAACTTCATAAAGATTTAGAACAAAAAATCAGTAAATTCTTAGGAACTGACGATACTATTCTTTATTCTTCCTGCTTTGATGCAAACGGCGGACTTTTTGAAACATTACTTGGTCCGGAAGATGCAGTTATAAGTGACGAGCTTAATCACGCCAGTATTATTGACGGTGTAAGATTATGTAAAGCTCAGAGATTCCGTTATAAAAATAATGATATGACAGATTTAGAAGAAAAATTAAAAGAAGCAAAAGATTGCCGTATAAAACTTATCGCAACAGACGGTGTGTTTTCTATGGACGGAATTGTTGCCAATTTAAAGGGAATATGCGAACTTGCTAAAAAGTATGATGCACTTGTTATGGTTGATGACAGCCATGCAGCAGGTTTTATGGGAGATACAGGAAGAGGTACTCCTGAATATTGCGGAGTTATGGGTAAAGTTGATATTATAACAGGAACTTTCGGTAAAGCACTTGGCGGCGCATCAGGCGGTTTTACATCAGGAAGAAAAGAAATTATCGACCTTCTTCGTCAGCGTTCAAGACCATATCTTTTCTCAAATACATTAGCACCTGCAGTTGCAGCAGGTACTCTGAAGGTTCTTGACATAATTGAAAACGACCTTTCAATGAGAGAAAAATTATTTGAAAATACTAAACTTTTTGCAACAAAAATAAAAGAAATCGGTCTTGATGTAATAGACGGTGGTACACCGATTATCCCTGTAATGCTTTACGATGAGCATAAAGCAGTAGAAATGGCAAAAAGAATGATGGAAAAAGGCGTCTATGTGGTTGCTTTTTCATATCCTGTCGTTCCTAAAGGAAAAGCAAGAATAAGAACTCAGCTTTCAGCCGCCCTTTCAAAAGAAGATATTCTTTATATTGTCAATTGCTTTAAACAGGTTAAAGAAGAAATGAATATATAAAATAATTGATAACTTTCGCAAAAAAACTCCCTTATAAAAAGGGAGTTTTTTTAAAACCAAAGTATATCCACAAAAGGGAC
>JAZOMN010000106.1:0-2166 GCA_045654005.1 Clostridia bacterium | reverse complement strand
TTTATCTACTAAATTTAGTATTCTAATAGTATCATAAATATTGATTTTAGTGCATTATATTTTGAAAATTGTTTCAGTTAGAAAAGGGAGAGGTATAGTTTATGTACTCTAAAGATGTTGTAGTTCAGAATCAAATAGGTTTGCATGCAAGACCTGCTACATTTTTTATTCAGAAAGCAAATGAATATAAATCAACAGTCTGGGTTGAAAAAGATGAAAGAAAGGTTAGTGCAAAGAGTTTACTTGGAGTTTTATCTTTGGGGATTACAAGAGGAACTAACATAACCATTATAGCAGAAGGCGTTGACGAAGAAACTGCCGTTAACGGATTGGTCGCGCTTATAAATTCTAATTTCGGAGAATAAAAATTAAAGGGCTGTTATAAACGGTCCTTTTTTAATATAGGAGTTACCCGTGAACGAAGTTATTAAAAAAAAGTTAAAAATGCTTCCCGATAAGCCGGGCGTATATATTATGAAGGATAACCTTGGCAATATAATATATGTCGGCAAGGCGAAAATATTAAAAAACAGAGTGCGTTCATATTTTGTAAAAAGTGCAAACCATAACAATAAGGTTTTAAAAATGATTGACTGTATTTATGACCTTAACTGGATTGTAACCGATTCTGAAATTGAAGCGCTTATTTTGGAATGCAATCTTATAAAAAGGCATCGCCCGAAATATAATATTTTATTAAAAGACGATAAGACTTTTCCCTATATAAAAATAACCATGTCGGAAGACTATCCCCGTATTTTGATGACAAGAAAGGTTGATAATAAAAAGGATAAATTTTTTGGCCCTTTTGTAAGTTCCTATTCGGTTAAAGAGGTAATTGACCTTCTAAGAAAAACATACGGCATAAGAAGTTGCAATCTTGATTTAAAAAAAGATTATAAGGGCAGGGAATGCCTTAATTACCATATAAATCAATGCTCCTGTCCGTGTATGAAGTATATTTCAAAAGAAGATTATAATAACAATATAAAAGAAATTATCCGTTTCCTTGAGGGTAAGGAAGATGGTATCTTAAAGAAACTAAAAGCCGATATGGAAAAAGCGAGCAGCGAGTTAAAGTTTGAACTTGCAGGAGAATTAAGGGACAGGATATATCATATAAACGCTATATCCGAAAAGCAGAAAATATCCGCTCCCAAAAATTCGGATATTGATGTAATAGGTATGTATGATGACGAGGAAAACATTTGCGTTACCGTAATGTTTATAAGAAACGGAAAAATGCTTGGCAGTAAAAATATGTTCTTTCGAGCAAGTGATGAGAAAGAAGAGGTTTTAAAGGAATTTTTAAAGCAGTTTTATGATGCTTCCTTTTATATACCGAAGGAAATAATTGTTCCTTTTGAATTTTCAGATATTGAACTTATAAGCGAGTTTCTGTCAGCCAAAAGAGGCGCAAATGTATTTTTAAATTGTGCTAAAGCGGGTAAGAAAAAAGAGTTGGCTTTACTTTCTTTAAACAATGCAAAAGAAGGGCTTAAACAGAAAAAAGGAAGTAAATTTGAAAGTGGTCTTTTGGAACTTAAGGAACTACTCAATTTAGAAAAAATTCCCGAAAGAATTGAAGTATATGATATTTCCAATACAGGTGGGAAAGATATTGTAGGGTTTATGACTGTTTTTGAAAACGGAAAACCAAATCCTAACGAGTACAGGAAATTCAAGATAAAATATCACACCGAGCAGGACGACTACGGAGCAATGTATGAGGTTATTTACAGACGACTTTTTCATTATCTTGAAGATAAATTAAAACTTGAAAACGGAGAGGAAATAGAGAAACTGAAATTCATAAATCTTCCCGATTTGATTTTTGTTGACGGTGGAATGAACCATGTTAAAGTGGGGAAAAATGCGGTAAAGGCGGCAGAACTTTCAATTGATGTTTTCGGGCTTGTAAAAGATAATAAACATAAAACCCGTGATATAACAGATGATTTGAAAGAATACGGATGTTACTTAAAGAGAAACGCTTTTAATCTTGTGTCGAAAATGCAGGACGAAACACACAATCAGGCAGTAAGATTTCATCATCACTTAAGAACTAATAATCTTATAAGATCAGACCTTTTAAATATTGACGGTATCGGGGATAAAACAAGGCAGAAACTGTTTTCGCATTTTGAGACAATTGATAATATAAAA
>JAZOMN010000105.1:0-6227 GCA_045654005.1 Clostridia bacterium | reverse complement strand
ATTCCTCCCATAAAATCTACTCTGTCACAAAGCTTTTTATTTGATGCCATAAATTTATCGTATTCTTCCTCTTTTTCAAAATCATAAGCCCAGCATATTAAGGAGATGTTGTCAGGAATCAGTTTTCTTTCTCTTGCAGTTATTTTGTAATCCGCTTCCTGATAATTAATGTTATCCTTTGATAACAATTTAAAGAACATATCTGAAAATACTCCACAGATGTATCCATATTTTTTCGCCATACTGCTTACTCTATCAAGATGTGATTTTAATATATCTATAGGCTCTTTAAGACCATTCTTTTTATAATATTTTCCTGAACCGAGTCCTCCCGCTTCATCCATACCGATTAAAATATATTTACTTCTTAATGTGGTACTTATAGTTTCAAATATTTTATCGATGAATTTATATGTATCTTCGCTTTCTGCTAAAAGGCAGGTAAAAGTATCTCTGACAGGAGCTGATTCATCCCAGTGAAGATATCTCTCTAAGTGCGCAAGAGTCTGAACATTGGCAATAACCTCAATACCATAACTATACGCATAATCGTCGATTTCCTTAAGTTCTTCCTTTGTGTATCTGCCTCTTAAGTATCCGAAATAGGGATATCCCTCAAGCTCAAATATATCCTCAAGATATAAAGTGAACTGGTTAATTCCCATCATAGCGCAGTAGTCAATGTAATCCTTTATTTTGTCAACTTTTAATACTGCGTTTCTTGACATATCGAGCATAGGTCCGCATTTTTCAATTTTTATCTCCTCTGTTATATAAAAGTCATTTGCTTTAAGATAATTCTTTATAAACAAAGTCATCATTCTGAAAAAAGAGCTTTCTGTTATATACTCGATAGTTCCTTGCCCATTTTTATATTCACATAAAAGTCTTGTTCCTTTTTTTGCTAAAACTAAAATCCCATCTTCGCAAAGATTGATGTCAAGTTTTTTTGAAAGTTTTTTCAAAGAATCATATAGTTTTAAATTATCACAATTAAGGTTAATATTTAACATTTTCTCTCTCCATTGTCAAATCGTTTCTTTAATATATTTCAAGCAAATTATATCATAAGATTTATTTTATTGTACACAGTCAAATCTTAACATTTAACATCAACTTATTTATACGAAAATATATTTTAATACGCATCAATTCTTCCGCCAACATTATCTCCAAAGTGGAAATCCCCCTGAATTTTAACACCATCGGAAAAAAAGATAAATGTATCCTGATGTGCTTTCATAATATTCATAAATTCATTCATATTTTACTTTATCAATATTATTCATAAATTACCTCGCTTTTATATTTTCGTTGGTTTTTACTCATTTACTATAACGAGATTATACAATATCGTTTCTTTCTCTTTCTTTCCATTTACCATTAGTGAAATCAGGAATTTCAACAGGCAATCCTGTTTCAATTGATTCTGCGCTAAGTGGTGTTATAGCCATCCATGATGCAGCATCATATACGTCAACAGGCATTGGCAAATTATTTCTTAAGCATTCAAAGAATGTTTTGAATGTATATACATCCATTCCACCATGGCCAAGTTTTATTTCTTCTCTGGTAATATTTTTCCAGTATTCAGGTAAATAACTATAGTAAAATCTTTCAGCATTATTAAGAGAAACTGCAGAATATTTTTCTGTTTCAAAAATTTCTTCATCGCCATCTATAAAAACAGAATTTGTTGTTTCATCGAATAATCCATTTGTTCCTCTTACTGTAAATTCACGACTGTAAGAACGAGGAAGTGTTGTATCAAGTCTTATAGAAATTGTTTCTCCGTTTTCACAAGTAATAAGTGTATCAACTATATCACCTTGCTTGAATTCAGTATTTAAGAGATCTTTATTTACTATCGTATCTTTTCTGTCATTTATGTACTTCTTTAATCCTAATGATTTTGATGCTACTGACACAAGCCTGTTCATTTTGTTTCCTCGGTTTATATCTAATATTTTTGCAATAGGACCAAGTTCGTGAGTAGGATAATTTTCACAATTTCTGTTTATGTAATTTTCAAGTCTGTAATGTCTGTTTTCTTTACCACCGGCTATCTGTTCTCTTAAATCGTGCCCGTATGCACCATGGCAGTAAACAATATCTCCTAATTTTCCGGCTCTAACAAGATTTAATGCAAGTAATTCTTTTTTACCAAAACAGCAATTTTCAAGCATCATAAAAGGAGTCTTGGTTTCTTCCCATGCTTCAACAAGCTCAAAGCACTCCTCAAGCTCACATGCTCCTCCTACTTCCATTGCCACAGCTTTTTTAGCTCTCATAGCATCAATAGCAATCTTTACATGCGATTCCCATGAACTGCATACCATAACTGCATCAACATTTTCCATTGTTAAAACATCTTTATAATCGGTAAATTTCAATGGTGCACTTTCCCCTGCTTCTGTCAATAAATCAGAAGCCTCGACAGTTCTATCGTCATATGCGTCACATACAGCAACAATATTAACTTCATCAAGCATTTTCATTAAAGTTTTCAGATTGCCGATACCCCTTCTTCCACATCCGATGACAGCAAGATTAATTTTAGTCATTTTTAAAAAACCTCTTTTCAAATCTATTTTTATATGTTATACTCATTTTACCAAAACAAAAAACATATATCCATACAAGAAAAGACAAAAAATATATGATTTCAGACAACAGATTAAAGAAGGGGGAAAATCCGATGCATCAATCGTATTCTGTAAAAGAGCAAATATATATCAGTAAATTATACAGTTTATTTATCAGACGAAGAAAAAGAGGATATTCTTTTGCAGGTGAAACTCATGATTTTTGGGAATGCTTATGTGTACTTAACGGTGAAATCTGTGTATCAGCCAACGAACGCGTTTATAATATGAAAAAAGGTGAAATAATATTTCACAAGCCTTTGGAATTTCATAAATTCAGTGTGGAAAATTCTCCATCTGCCAAATATTTAGTTTTTTCGTTTTCTGCGGCAGGTGACATAATCAGATTCTTTGAAGATAAGGTTTTTAAATTATCTGACTCACATTATAAAATAGTTGATAATCTTATTAAATACATGTATTCAATGTTTCCTGACATAGATAGTAACGATCAGAATTTTGCAACTGCTTTTGAAAACAATGCAGTTTTCTCTCAAATGGTAATTACATATATATATCAACTTTTACTTACTGTATATACCAATGGTAAATCTGCATCTATATCAAAATCTCAGGATGCGGTTATATTCAGAAAAGCTGTTGAATTTATGTCAGATAATATATCTGCTTCCTTGTCTTTAACTGATGTTGCAAGAGAATGTAAAGTCAGTGTCACTTCACTTAAAACAATTTTTTACAAATATACTGAATTAGGTGTCCACAAATATTTTCTCACCATGAAAATAAACAAAGCCTCTCAACTGTTATCAGAAGGAACAAGTGTGACAGCTGTTTCAGAAATGCTGGGTTTCTCAAATCAGGCATACTTTTCCAATGCATTTAAAAGAGAAACCGGTATATCACCATCAAAATATAAAAGCAAGACCGATTTAAACATTTAGACCCACTATTTACTACTATAAAAAAATAATTTGGAGGATAATATGGAATACAAATTTATTGACTGTTACTGCTCTTTTTTGGAAACTTTACGTCCTATGGAAAGCATATCCTATAAAAAGGAAGATATAAGGAAAAAGCTTGAAGCTGTAAATGTAAAAAAAGCCTTTTGTTTTAATAACAAAGGCGATAACAACTCTCTTCCAAGCGACGACTTTTTTTTACCTTCATTTACACTTTATCCAAACTGTGATACAGAAGATTTTGAAAAATATTTTACTATAAAAAATGCAAAAATGGTAAATATAAGTCCTCTTATTTCAAAAGGTTTATTTGAAAATGATACATACAAAAAGTATTTTTCAATAATGGATAAATACAGTGCTGTTATTACTATCAATATACAAATGGCAACAAAGGAAACACTTGAAAAAATACTTTGCCACTACACAAGCATTAAAATTATCGTTGTAAGCATAGGCTTTGATGATGCTTTTCATATAACTGAGCTTATGAAAAAATATAATAATCTTTATGTTGATACAGGGTTTACTTCTATTCTAGCACTTGAGAATATTATAAAGGATGTTGGCTCTCAAAGAATTGTATATTCATCCTATATGCCTGAAACTGACCCATCAGGAGGAATCGGAAGAATCATACTTATGAATTTAAGCGATAATGAAAAAGAAAATATTGCCTATAAAAATATATCTTCAATTACGGGGGTAGAAATATAATGAACTATAAAGAAATATTCTTAAAGGGTAAACTTCCGGATATAAAAATCTATGATATTCATGGTCATATCGGAATTTTTCCTAATACAAATAAATTTAACACTGATTACAAATCAGTTGTAAAGGTAATGGATAGAATTGGTATTGAAAAAACTATCATTTCCTCTGCTGATGCAATTTTAGGCAATTTACAAGAAGGTAATGACGAGGTTGAAGATGCAGTAAAGAACTCATCAGGAAAACTTATGGGATATATCACTATAAATCCTCTTTGTGAAAATGGACTTACTCACGAAATAACAAGGCTTGAAAACAAGGATTTTGTTGGAATAAAGTATCATCCGGCATATTCAAAAACACCGATAAATGATGAAAAAATGCAAGAAGTTCTTAACTACATAAATGACAAAGGTTATATTTTACTTGTTCATGCATTCTCAAAGGGCGAAGTAGAAAAGACATACGATGTAATAAAAGAATTTCCTGATATAAAATTTATTATTGCACATTCAGGAACGCAATCAGGTTATAAACTGACTGCAGAAATAATAAAGAATTATGAAAATGCTTACTGCGATATTTCCATAAGTATGCCAAAATCAGATATGCTTGAACATCTTGTAAAATACGGTGATGAAAATAAGATTTTATTTGGCTCAGACACCCCTCTTACTGACCCTTCAATCCAGATTGGAAGAATACTCCTTTCTGATATTTCTGATACCACCAAAGAAAAAATACTTGGAAAAAATTTTGTTAAACTTTTTCTAAACTCTAAATATGAAAATTATCAATAAATTACGAATAAATATCCAGCTACACATATCCCCTGGTATTCGTTGACACAAATTTAAAAATTCTTAGGAAATTTCCTAAGAATTTTTTGTATTTGTTTATCATTTGTTAATAAGTTATTCAACATATTGCCTTACTTCTGCTACAAATTTTTCAGCATTCTCTAATTGCAAAGTTACATTCTCTTTTGAAATCACATAAAAATCCTTATAATAAATATCCCATTCTAGATCCACTTGTATATTAAATTTAAAAAACTTCCACTCTTCCAAGCAAAAAATCCAACAAGTTACAATGGTATATTCCATTATCATCATAAAAATTATGCGGTATATCCATTCTGATAATTATTTTCTTGAAGAAGTCACCGGTAAGCATCAATGAATTTATCTCAGATGATTCTTTTTCTGATGTTTCTATTCTCAATGATGACTGAATATAGAGTTTTTTATCACTCTCATTAACAACAAAATCAACTTCTTTTTGGACATTAACACTACTTTTATTTTTTATCAAGCATTTTCACATAAATACACATAAAAGTTTTTGCATTTGCGTCGTAAGTTTTAAGTGAACAGTTAATTTGACTACTTAAAAATTTACATAAAAACTTAAGAAATATTATTATATCAATCATGCAATTAAACATTATGTAAAAGTTATTTTAAATAATTATATATTATAAAAATGAAACAACTAAAAATCTAACACATTTCTGACATCAATTTTGACATCAACTAGAGAAAAAAACGCCAAAACGACTTAATACAACATAAAAAACAAATCCGCTTTAAACCATTGATATTAAAGGATTTCAACATTTTATAACAAAACTTAAAATTATCATTTTATAACTCTTAATCAGGGTGTCCAGGGTTCGAGTCCCTGATGGTGTACCAAAAAGCACTTGCAAAAAGCAAGTGCTTTTTTTGTTACCCTCATTCTCCGTTTCACTTCGACGGATGGCGAGGTGCGTTTTACTTCCTCCCCATCACGCAGGGACTTTGAACTATGAAACAATTCTTTGGGATTGTTTCATCACGTTCAAACTGATGGTGTACCAAAAAGCACTTGCAAAAAGCAAGTGCTTTTTTTGTTACCCTCATTCTCCGTTTCACTTCGACGGATGGCGAGGTGCGTTTTACTT
>JAZOMN010000104.1:0-5282 GCA_045654005.1 Clostridia bacterium | reverse complement strand
CCGTGTACTAATATTATTTCTTCATTTTCCACATCAAAAGCATCTTCTTTTACTGCTTCTAATACTATAGCAAGTGCAGCTTTATCCCCTCTTGTTTTAGAATACACTTCTACCTTCCTGTCATAAATTTTCATAACAGGTTTTAAACCTAACGCTTCGCCCACAATAGCAGAAAGGATTGATATTCTTCCACTCATTTTGGCAAATTTAAGTGTTGTCATATAAGCATAGGCTCTCATTTTAGAAATTCGCTCTTCTAAAAATTCGCAAACTTCCGAAAAACTTTTACCCTCTTTTATAAGTTTGGCACCGTCAAGAACAGGCTTCCCATAAAGCGCGGTATAAAGTTTTGAATCAATAAATTTAAACTCAACTTCATCCGGATATTTTTCTAAAAACATATCTTTTGCAAGGTTGGCACTGTTAAATGTACCACTTGCAGTTCCGTTTAAAAGTACAACAATAAATTTATTATATCCCAACTTATATTGCTCAATGTAAGTATCTAAGAAAGCCTGAGGACTTACTTGCGCAGTTGTCGGAATTGTTTCGCATTCGGACAGAATGTTCCAATATTCTTCTTTGGATAAATCATATTGTTCTCTGTACTGTTTACCATCAACTACAACGGTAAGCGGTAACATACATATATCGTTTTCATTTGCTTTTATTATATCTATATCAGATGCAGTATCAGTTATGATTTTAATTTTATCCACAGTCTCACCTCAAAATATATAATAACAATTTTAAAGGAAAAAATCAAGAGATATTAAATAATATTCATTTTTAATTTAGAAAATTTTCATTTGAATTTAGAGAAAAGACATAAAAAAAATCCGAACAACTTGTCCGGATTTTTTTTATACAATTAAGAAAATTAAGTTCTAATTATTTAACAGCATCTTTTAAAGCTTTACCAGCTTTGAATACTGGAACTTTAGTAGCAGGGATAGTAATTTCCTTTTTAGTTTGAGGATTTCTACCTTTTCTTGCTGCTCTTTTTCTAACTTCGTAAGAACCAAAGCCTACTAACTGAACTTTGTCTCCTTTTTTAAGAGCTTTTGTAATTGCATCGATAGTAGCATCTAATGCAGCAGTAGCATCTTTCTTAGAGATTTTTGCTTCTTCAACGATAGCGTTGATTAATTCAGTTTTGTTCATAATGAGTATACCCCTTTCATTAATATAAATTTATATTTTTAATTAAGTGCTCTATAGTTATGTACACTTAGTTAAATTCTTAAAAAAAGCATCGCTTAATTTACCAGATTTGGCAAAAGTGCTAGATAACACAATGTTATTATCTTACATTTTATTCAATTTGTCAATACTTTCTTTATTAAAAGATTGAAAATTTTTCTTTTTTTTACCTTTTTTATGCTTCCGTCTGATTTAAATGAGTTTATATCTTTCCAGAATATTACAAATTCGTTCCCCTCTAGGAAGAAGAAGGATATCGTCCTTTGAAAGTGATTTTATAAAAAGCATTGTTAAAAGATAACATATACCTGCAACTATAATTGCGGTAAATACGCCTATAGTATTTCCTGAAAATCCAACAAACATTTTATATGAATAAAAGGCGGAAACTGCCGTTACAATACCAAGTATAAGCGGTTTTACCACAAAGTCGGATATGCCGAATTTTGCGCCTGAACATTTTATTATAGATATAATATTAAGCGCCATAACTGTGAAATAACATAAAGTTGTACCGATTGGTGCACCATTAATGTTAATTTCAGGGCGGGATACAAGTATTAAATTTACAACTACTTTTACCACACCGCCTATAAACATATTTCTTACAGGTATCCACGGCTTACTATACGCCTGAAGGATCGCATTTGAAACCTGAACTACTGTTACAAATAAAGTAGCAATCCCCATTACATTAAGTAAAAATGAATAGTTACCGTCATGATAAAGAAGAGTAAGTATTGGTTTTGCCAAAGAGCAAAGTCCTGCCGCACACGGCATTGCAAATAAAACGGTAAGTCTTAATGCGGACTGAACATTTTTATGTGCGCTTTTTTGGTCTCCTACAGCAATCGCTGATGCAATTGCAGGAACAATTGAAATTGCAATTGATGCAATAACAGTCGGTGGAAGGTTAAAAAGTGTAATCGCACGGTTAAGGTATCCGAACATTGAAAGACGCATTGCCTCATCATAGCCAAGCCCGTACAACTGGTTCATAACCATTGCGGTATCAATTAAAGAAGTCAGCGTAAAAACTGAAACCCCTAATGTTACGGGAATTGCAAGTTTTACAAGTTTTACAAGAATAGTTTTTGACCCACTTACCGTATCGTCAAATTCGCTTATCTTTATAATCTCTTTTTTGTTTTTATGGTATATAATAAGAAACAAGAAACTAAAGAATGTTCCTAAAGTTATTCCCGAAATCGCACCTGCTGAACCTATATAGGCTTTGTTCCATATTTTCATAGCCAGATATGCAAACGAAAGACCGAATATAAGTTTAAAAAATGCCTCTATAATTTCAGATACAGCAGTAGGAAGCATATTTTCTTTCCCCTGATAATAGCCTCTGTAACTACTCGACATTGCCACAAAAAACAAACTTGGCGCCATAACCATCATAGTAAGGTAACTCGACTCGGCTTTTATAAGTTTTGAAAAAGGCACGGCAAATACAAACATTATAAGGAATGCCACTATGCCCACAAAGAATAAAAGAATTCTAGATATCTTAAATATTTTTTCCGATTCTTTTAATCTGCCGGTCGCACGTGCTTCGGCTACCATTTTGGATATGGCAACAGGAAGACCTGCCGTTGAAATAACAAAAAGCCAGTTATATATAGTATAGGAAGAAGAATATATCCCCATGCCTTCCGTTTTTAATATAAGTCCGTCAAGCGGTATTTTATAAACTGCGCCTATAATTTTAACAAGAATATGTGAAAGAGCAATGATAAATGCACCTATTAAAAAATTACTGCCTTTGTTTTTAGATTCTGTCAACTTCATACCTCCGCGTTTCAAATTACATATAGTATATGTATATTTTATAACAAGAGAGAATATAAGTCAACCTACAAAGTTAAATTACAGAAAGAGCGAACGATTTAGACGCCACTGTTTTGGCGATATACTCACTTCGTTCGTGCGATATATTTGTTTGTCAAATGCGATATAACTCCGCTCTGCTCCGTTGCGATATGATACAAATTCCTTGGTGCAGTAATATTCTTGTCCCAAAGGGACATATCGCATTACGAAGTAATATATCGCGCCGAAGGTATATCGCAAATTCCGTCAGGAATTTATATCGCTGATTTTATCTTCGATTAAATCATTATAAGTCAACCAAATTTAATTGACAAACATTTTTTAGTGTAGTATAATAAAAATAGTTTTTTATATGAAATTAAGGAGTTTTTTATATGTTTAATTTTAGACAAAATATAGGAATAGATTTAGGAACTGCAACAGTAATTATTTACGTAAAAGGTCAGGGCATCGTTTTAAGAGAGCCTTCGGTTGCCGCTATTGACAAGATTACAGGCAAAGTATATGCTGTCGGCAACGAAGCACAGAAAATGATCGGTAGAACACCGGGGAATATTGTTGCAATCCGTCCTTTAAGAGATGGTGTTATTTCCGACTATGACACTACTGAAAAAATGCTCAAAAGTTTCTTAGCAAAGGTTAACTTTTCTAAATTCTTTAAACCTAATATTGTTATATGTGTTCCGTCAGGAGTTACCGAAGTTGAAGAAAGAGCAGTTTTAGACGTTGCTCTTCAAGCAGGGGCTAAAAGGGCTTATGTTATTGAAGAGCCTATTGCTGCCGCTATCGGTGCAGGAATTGATATATCAGAGCCTAACGGTAATATGATTGTTGATATCGGTGGAGGAACTACTGATATAGCAGTTATATCTTTAGGCGGTGTTGTTGTTTCAAGTTCCATTAAAATCGCAGGGGACACTTTTGATGATGCAATAATTAAATATATAAGAAAGAACTACAATATACTTATCGGCGAAAGAACTGCCGAACAAATTAAAACAAGTATCGGATGTGTATTTCCGCTTTCCGAAACTGTTAAGACCACAATTAAAGGAAGAAATCTTATTACAGGTCTTCCTAACACGCTTGAACTTTCATCTGATGAAATTATTGATGCTTTAAGCGAAGCGGCAAATGCTATTGCAGACGCTATTCACGATGTATTAGAAAGAACTCCTCCTGAACTTGTCGGGGATATTGCTACCAATCATATAGTTTTAACAGGCGGTGGCGCATTGATGCAAGGGTTTGATAAACTTGTGGAAAAAAGAACAGGTATTCCTGCAAAAATTGCAGAAGACCCTACTACCTGCGTTGCTGTAGGTACAGGTGTTTCTTTAGAAAGTATGGATATTATCCAGGCTGCAGGAACAAGTGTTGCTGAAAGAAAGAATTACGAAAATATGAATTAAAGGGGATGTCTCTTTAAACGCTTTCTATGTATAAATATTCAAAATTGTAGGGGTCGATGCCTACATCGACCCAAAACTTGCGATTGGTTACGGGCGGATGCGGGCATCCGCCCCCTACGATAAATACCATAGATCTGGTTGGGGTCGATTGAGGTACATCGACACGCGAAAAAGGCTTGACCAAACTGGTCAAGCCTTTTGTGTACGTTATTAAATCATATATGCCAATGGGTTATATCTGCCCAAACGGTGATTTTATCGAATTGTTTGCGCACGCGATCGCAAGTTTGCGTGCATTGTCGTCGACCTCATCAGGTGTCCATTTCACGTTGTCAATATCGATGTCCGTGAGAGATTTGAAAAATGTCAGAGCTGCTATATATCTGCCGATGCCGCGGCTTAAATGGAAACCGTCGCGCAAGAGCGAGTCCGAAAGAACTGTTGCGCGGGCGTTTTCTATCGCTGTTCCTGTAGGCGATATTACGTCAATGCTCTTAACATGTCCAACGACATCGCATGTTAGTTTCGCGAGATTTTCATACATAAGATGCGTGTTGCCATTGTATGAAACTATCTCATGATGACCATTCTCGGGAGAGCCTACCCACGCCATATTGAAAGCAATTTTCGTTCCATCGGGGGCGATGTTTTTTATGTATTCCACAAGAAGAGGGAGGTTGCTATACGATTCGGCAGATGTATACCTGCTGCCGTCGCCCGTTCCGTGTTGGATCGAAATAAAATCCCAGCGTTCGCTTTTTACGGCATCGCTTATTTTGGTGTCAAATTCCTCCGGGATTGTCCATCCCGAGCCATCGTTTGTATAAT
>JAZOMN010000103.1:0-1649 GCA_045654005.1 Clostridia bacterium | reverse complement strand
AGCAGTAACCATTGAATAATATCTTCATAGGTTCGCAGACCTTTATATCCTTTGAAATTATTTTCCTGCATTATATCAGCAACATAACCTGATGAAATAGGCGAATCAAAGAATTTATGAATATTATATTCCCTGATTCCGCACAGGTACGGAATTGAAACAGGTATTGAATCAGAAATTCTTTCAATGTTTCTGCATCCGTTTCTGATGATATATTTCCAGTCAACATCTTGATTATTGTTGAAAGTGGATGTTTCAATATCTAAAGTATAAAAATACTTATCTAAATTAATTCTTTGTTTTGTAATTTTTTTAATATGAATGTTAATTGTATCACCTTTGAATAATCCAGATGTGAATGTGTAATCATATCCATATGAAGTTTTCACTATGTTTGAATATCTTGAAGGATTATGTTCAAAATCCTTTATGTGCTTATAGAAAGCATCCGAACCAGTCATTTGTGCAAGTGTTTTTCTGCTATACTTTTTTCCATTGAAATAATAATTATATTGAATTCTTTTTTTCATAGCAGAATAACCTTCTTTTAACTATTTAATAACCGCATCCATGAATCCCATAATGATTCATTCATCTTCTGTTCTGTTTCATAACTTTTTAATTCTTCATCAGTATAATCAGGTTCTTCAGGCATTGCATCAGTAATTTCATTTTGAACAATCAATTTGACTTGCGCAGAAGTCCATGATTGAGATGCACCTTGACCTGAAAATTCCCTTTGATATACTGCATCAAGAAAATCAGATAATTTTTGACCGCCTGAAACATCAACTGATTCATACCATTTATTCAAAAATTCAATGATTTCAGAATCACTTGCTTGTGTTAATCTTTTTAAAAGTGTAATATCATTTGCAAGTAAAATCCGCACCGCCTTTTCAGATAAAACACCCCTTTTTGATTTAGTTTTTTCTGCTCTTTTCACCGCTGATTGCGGATTGATTGCAAGTGTTTTAACAAATCCCTGTTCAGTTTTTACAATTCCAGTTTCGGATTCAAGTTTTCCTTCAGACCTTCGTATGTTCCAGATTCCCTGCAATGCAGATTTATATGATTCAAGGGTTTGTTTTGCCTGAACTATGTCATCCTTTGCACTTTGAATAATATCATAACGATTCAGGGGTTCAGGAACTACTATATCCTTAAAATATGAACTTCTTCCCATTGATGCAATTTCATTATTAATCTGATTAACTAATGAATTAATTTGTCTTAATTCAGGATTTTGTTGAATATCCTGATATAATTTAATATCTTTTGATACTCTTGCCATCATTAATCACCTACTTTTCTATATTGAATTAATTCATTTATTGTTATATTAAAATAATCACATATCAAAAGAAGTTCATCCAGAGTGAAAATTCTTTCACCTTTTAATTTTCTGCAAATTGTTGAATTTGATACATGAATGATTTCCGCCATATCAACATTATTCAATCCCTTTGAATTCATTAAATCAGCAATGTATTCAAGGGTTTTTTCTTTATCATATATTTTCATAGTTCTTCCATCTCTTTCTGGTATTCATTAAATAAAGCAATTCCGCAGACTTCTTTATATTGCTTATTTTTTATGGGAAAATATCAAAATTTTGTCGAATTATTTCTATTTTTGCTTGAAATTTA
>JAZOMN010000102.1:0-3915 GCA_045654005.1 Clostridia bacterium | reverse complement strand
AAACACATTTTAAAAGCACTTGGTGAAAAAAATACTCAGTATATGGATGAAATTATAAAAGATGAAAATTTATCGAAAAAAAGCGGAGCATTTATAAAATCTTTAATTCATACTTACGGAATTCCTGAAGATGTTATATCAAAACTTGAGAAAAGTGAATTTTCTTATGTAATAAAAGAAGAGATTGACTTACTTAAAAATATTTCAGATACACTTACCCAAAACGGATTTGAAAAAAATGCGAGAATTGATTTTTCTGTTATCAACAATATGAAATATTATAACGGAATTGCTTTTAAAGGTTTTATTAACGGTGTACCCGAGGGTGTTTTATCAGGGGGGCAGTACGATAAACTTATGAATAAAATGGGTAAAAAATCAAATGCTATCGGATTTGCAGTATATCTTGATGTTTTAGATAGAATATAGCCGTCAAAAAACTATCCAAACCCACCTCTAACACTTAAAAATTAGCTTTTTCGTTGTTGTCGATTTCGATATACCTCGTATTATCAAAATCTTTTGTCTAGAAAAATCACAATTTTAAAGCGTTATAGGTTTGAATAAATTTCAAAATATTCAAGACTTTTTACATAATTATAACTAAAATTTACAATTAAAATTGAGTTCGGATAATTTTCCGACGACTAAGGAGAATAAAAATGGATATGTTAAATATTGCTTTGCCTAAAGGTCGTTTAGGTGAAAAAGTATATTCGATGTTTGAACAGTCTGGATACGATTGTCCGGCTATAAAAGAGAATAACCGTAAACTTATATTTGAAAACAAAGATTTAAAATTAAGATTTTTCTGGGTAAAACCGTCAGATGTTGCAATATATGTTGAACGAGGCGCGGCGGATATAGGTGTAGCAGGAAAAGATATTTTGCTTGAATATGCACCTGATGTGTATGAATTATTGGATTTAAAAATAGGAAAATGCAAAATGGCAGTTGCAGCAAAAAAAGATTTTTCTTATGAAGATAAAAAAACTATCCGTGTTGCAACAAAATTTAAAAATATAGCCAAATCATTTTATTCTAAAAAAGGAACAGATATAGATATTATTCATCTTAACGGTTCGATAGAAATTGCACCTATACTTGATTTATCAGATGTTATTGTAGATATTGTGGAAACAGGAACAACCCTTAAAGAGAATGATTTATGTGTTGTTGAAGATATTATACCAATAAGTGCAAGGCTTATTGCAAATAAGGCTAATTTTAAATTTAAAAATGAAATAATTGAAAAAATAACCGATTCTTTAAAAACTCTTACGGAGGCAAATAATGATTAAAATATTAGAATATAACAAAGTATCTTTAAACGAAATATTTTCAAGAACAAATGACACTGTTGATGTTTCTAAGATTGTAAGCGAAATAATAGATAATGTTAAAGAAAATAAAGACAAAGCGTTATTTTATTACTGCGAAAAATTTGATAAAGCAAAATTATCTTCGTTAGAAGTTACCAAAGAAGAAATCGAAGAAGGTTATAATAATGTTCCAAAAGACTTTATAGAAGTCTTGAAAAAAGCAGCAGAAAACATTACTAAATTTCACTCAAAACAAGTAAGAAATGGTTTTATAATAAATGACGAAGACGGAATTGTTATGGGGCAAAAAATTATTCCTGTTGATAGCGCAGGTCTATATGTTCCAGGCGGAACTGCTTCATATCCTTCTACAGTTCTTATGGATTCTATTCCTGCAAAAATTGCAGGTTGCAAAGAGGTTGTAATTGTAACCCCGCCTGATTCAAACGGTAAAATCAATCCTGCAATCCTTGCTGCAGAAAAAATTGCAGGGGTTGACAGAATTTTCAAAGTAGGTGGCGCACAAGCGATTGCTGCTCTAGCGTATGGAACTGAAACAATACCGAAAGTTGATAAAATAGTGGGCCCGGGTAACGCCTTTGTTGCTGAAGCGAAAAAGCAGGTTTTCGGCATGGTTTCAATTGATATGATTGCAGGGCCAAGTGAAATACTTGTTATAGCAGATAAAAAAAGCAATCCTTCTTTTGTTGCGGCAGACCTTTTATCTCAGGCAGAGCACGATAAACTTGCCAATGCAGTTTTAATAACCGAATCAATAGAACTTGCCCTAAATGTACAAAAGGAAATCGAAAAACAACTTCCGCTTTTAGAAAGGGAAGAAATTGCAAGACAATCAATAGAAAATTATGGGAAAATTATAGTTTGTGATGATTTAATGTGTGCTATTGAATTGTCTAATGAAATTGCTCCTGAACATTTAGAACTTTGTGTTGATAATCCTTTTGATTATCTTGATAAAATCCGTCATGCAGGGTCAATTTTTATGGGAAGATTCTGTCCTGAAGCATTGGGCGACTATTATTCAGGGGCAAATCATACCTTGCCTACAAGCGGTACTGCTAAATTTTCAAGTCCGCTTTCAGTTGATGATTTTATTAAGAAAACACAATATACATATTATACAAAAGATGCACTAAGTAAAGTTTATAAAGATATATCTTTATTTGCGAACAAAGAAGGACTTACCGCTCACGGTAAGAGTGCCACAATAAGATTTGAGGAATAAAAATGAGTAAATTTTTAAGTAAAAGATTTGAATCCTTATCTCCGTATGTACCGGGAGAACAACCTAAAATTAACAATCTTATAAAATTAAA
This sequence comes from Clostridia bacterium, assembly GCA_045654005.1. Lineage (GTDB taxonomy): Bacteria > Bacillota > Clostridia > UMGS1840 > HGM11507 > SIG450. The sequence continues at coordinate 1,256 of JAZOMN010000102.1, read as the reverse complement.
TACAAATGAATCTCCGTTCAAACCATCAAAAAAAGCGATAAGATACGGAAAAAAAGAACTTGACAGATTAAATTTATATTCTGATCCTGAATGTTCAATTCTTATAAAAAAATTGTCTGATGTTTTAGGAGTAGGGGAAGACCAAGTTATTGTTACCAATGGTTCAGACGAAATTTTAAATTTTGCATTTATGGCTTATTGTGACAGTGACACTGCAGTTTCTTTTCCTGATATTACATACGGATTTTATAAAGTATTTGCCAAACTATATGGAATAGATTACAAGCAAATTCCATTAAAAGAAGACCTTTCTATTGATATTAAAGATTATTTTAATTTATCTGAAACCATATTTATCGCTAATCCAAATGCACCTACAGGTTTATATCTTTCGCTTCAAAAAATAGAAGAAATATTAAAAAACAACAAAGATAATATTGTTGTAATAGATGAAGCGTATATTGATTTTGGCAACGAAAGTGCAATTAAACTTATAAATTATTATGATAATTTACTTGTTACAGGCACTTTTTCTAAATCAAGATCAATGGCAGGTGCAAGGCTTGGATTCGGTGTTGCAAGTAAAAAAATTATTGAAGACTTAAATATGATAAGATATTCTACAAATCCTTATAACGTTAACAGAATGACAATGGCTGCAGGATATGGTGTTTTATGTGATGAAAATTATACTAAAAAGAATATTAAAACAATTTGTGAAAACAGAGAATATCTTAAAAATGAATTAAGTAGATTAGATTTTTCATTTCCTGATTCTACTGCTAATTTTATTTTTGCAAAACATAATGTTGTGAATGGAGAAACTCTTTATAATGAGCTTAGAAAAAGAAATATACTTGTAAGGCATTTTAAAGATGAAAGAATTAAAGATTATTTGAGAATAACAATCGGAACAAAAAAAGAAATGCAGATTCTTGTTAAAAATATTGAAAAAATTCTGGAGGAACAAAATGAGAACAAGTGAAATTATAAGAAATACAAAAGAAACAAAAATTTCATTAAAGTTGAATTTAGACGGAAGTGGAATAAGCAATATTGATACAGGATGCGGTTTCTTAGATCATATGTTGACTCTTTTTGCAAGCCATGGTAAATTTGACCTTGATATAAAATGCGATGGAGATACGTATGTTGATTACCATCATACAGTAGAAGATGTTGGAATATGCTTAGGTGAAGCGAAGTCGGAGGCCAAGCGGTCTTAGGAAGACAAATAAGGCAGTCAACTCCTTGGC
>JAZOMN010000101.1:0-6610 GCA_045654005.1 Clostridia bacterium | reverse complement strand
CAAGCATAAAAATAGACCTCACCGAAGCGGTAAAGTCAACTATGCTTGATTATGGCTCCGTCTTTCTTTTTACTCCTGACGAATGGGAGTAAACCCTACATTTATACGGCTGTAGTCTTACCGTTTTTCTTAGCTTTTCTTTTGGGCTTTTTCTCGTTTTCTTCCGTAGCAGAAACGGAAATGTGTCTGCAGGTTATGCCGAAAGAGTTCAATATTTCTATACCATCCATACCGTTATATCTGCCGTTCTTGTATTCGTTGATAATTCCGATAAGCACCATATATAGTAAACTTCTTTTCTCCGGCTCTGTAATGTCTGCTAAAGCTCTTGTAAATGAATTAATCCATTTAGTATCGTTCATTCAGAACTTCCTTTCTCTGTACAATGTCGTAAAGCATCTTTCATTTTTCCTCCCGGCACGATAGCTACTTTGTAATGTGGCGGTACAATTTTGTTGATGTTCATATTGTTGAATCCCGTAGCGTTTAATTTCTTTGCTTTCATATAACGAGGCTCAATCGTAAAATAGTCCTTTATAAAAACTGTATCTCCATCTCCAATGGCATTAACAATCGCATCAAAACAAGCAGACAATACAGGCTTGATTATATCATCTTTCGCATAGGGAAGATTATATTTACTTATCCAAGAATGTCGATTACCGCCTCTTACAAACCGTTTATCTACGAGTATTTCAGATACTTTATCTATTAAATCTGCTTTATTTAATCTTTCATTCATCTTTATTATTCAAAATCCTTTCTGTTAGACGTTCCGCAGCTTGATTAAATCTTGAGCCTGATTTGATATTTACCTTGTAATGCGGCGGCACCTTTATTTCTGTATTGGCTTGAACGTTTCTTGCTTTTCTTTCGGCTCTGTATTGTGGCTCAATAGTCATATATCCGTTAATATGTATTGAATTACCTTTGGAAATAGCAATCTCTACTACATCAAAAAAGGCTGTTAAAATATCATTAACCGTCTCTTGCGTGTACTTCTTATTCTTGTTTTTGGTGTGGTCTATAATCATCTTGACTACACCCGGTTTAATAATTCTCTCGTTCATTGTTTTAATTATTTTCTCCTTTCAAATTGTCAATAAAACTCTCATTTTAAATGGTATAGCAGCGGTTTTAGTATTGTAATATAAAATATCCTTAAATACTAAAATAAGCTCACTATCAGCCGTAAATTAAAGACCAATAGTAAGCTTATCTTAATATTTAAAGACCGTATTAAATTGTTTTTTGCACTATGACTTCCTTGTAATTTATTCTCTGTAAAATCTCTGTAAATTGAATACACTTATGTCCGCAATGCCTTGTTTTAATAGACTTTCAAGACTTATGTTTATATATTTCCATGACATACAAATAGTATTTTTATCATAATAAATCACCTCTTTTTTATAATTATAGCAAATTTCAAGAAAGGAAAAAAGATTTGAAAAACATTTTATTTTATGATATAATAAAATGTAAAATCTTTGGAGGTTATAGTATGCATCTTGCAACACATATACTTTTTCATTCTTTTTTGGATACAATTAAAATTATACCTTTTATATTTTTAATGTATCTTTTAATTGAATATTTCGAACATAAAAATAATACGCATATAAACCATAAACTTATGGGGAGCAAAAGGGCGGGAGTGTTCTTAGGCGGGATTTTCGGCAGTATCCCTCAGTGTGGTTTTTCGGTTATTGCATCGGATTTATATGCAAAACGCGCAATAACTTTAGGAACACTTATTGCGATATTTATTGCAACAAGTGATGAAGCAGTTCCTATTATTCTTTCACATCCTGATAAAGCATATATGGTGTTTGAACTTATTTTTATTAAAATTATAATAGCAGTTATATGGGGGCTTTTAATAGATTTATTTGTAAAAAAAGAAAGTCGCATAATATGCGAAGAAAAAGAAGAGCATCATCATTTTCACGGAAACTGTGAAAGTTGTGACGAGGGGATTGTAAAATCTGCAGTAATACATACTGTAAGAATATTTATATTTGTTTTTATTGCTTCATTTATATTTAGTCTTTTGGTAGAACTTATAGGCGAAGTAAAATTAACCTCACTGCTTTTAAAAGATAGTTTCTTGCAACCTTTTTTTGCCTCTTTGATAGGTCTTATACCAAATTGTGCTGCATCGGTTATTTTAACTCAGAGTTTTTTGAAGGGAATAATTACTTTCGGCTCACTTGTAGCAGGGCTGTGCTCGGGAGCAGGGGTTGGACTTTTGGTATTATTTAAAAGAAATAAAAACATAAAAGAAAATATAACAATACTTGTTATTCTTGTTTTGATTGGCACATTGTCAGGCTTACTGATTGAAGTGTTGTTTAAATAAATATGTGTCAGAATAAAATATTCAGGCTACAAAAAGATGATGTTTAAAAACTTCCGTTTTTAAACATCATCTTTTTTCTTGTTATTTTTAAATTATAGTTTATTAATATCTGCTTCTGTAATAAGTTTAAATCCTGCATTTGTAAGTGCTGTTTCTGCGTCATCATTGTTTTCAACTCTTAATACAACATAAGCGTGCTTTTCTGTACGAGCCATAAATGCATAAAGATATTCTACATTTATGTCTGATTTACCTAAAACATCAAGTGCCGAAGTGAGTTTTCCCGGTTCGTCTCCTATTTTAACTCCTACAACATCAACGGCTTTAATAAGATAACCCTGTTCTTCAAGAACTTTTTTTGCAGATTCCTCATTATTCACAATAAGACGAAGAATGCCAAAATCCTTTGTTTCTGCAATAGAAAGCGCTCTTATATTTATGTTGTTTTTTGCAAGAATATCTGTGACAGAAACGATTGTTCCTTTTCTGTTCGGAACAAAAACTGTTAATTGTTTAATAGCCATTTTCAAATCTCCCTTCTTAAATCAATTTACGTTTATCAATAATACGAACTGCTTTACCCTCACTTCTATCTATGCTCTTAGGAGGAACAAGGTGAACTGCAGGGTTAATTCCAAGCATTGTTTTCATTGCATTGGCAAGCATTTTTTCCATTTGAAGAACATCACTTACCTTGTCAGTAAACTGTTCAGAAGACATTTCTACATTAACCTCAAAGATATCTGTATTATTTGCTCTGTCAACAATAATCTGATAGTTTGGTTGATAGCCTTCGTTAAGGAGAACTGTTTCAATCTGGCTTGGGAATACGTTAACGCCTCTGATGATTAACATATCATCTGTTCTTCCCATAGGTTTAGCCATTTTGACAAGTGTTCTTCCGCAAGAACATTTCTTTCTTGAAAGAACACAAATGTCTCTTGTTCTGTATCTGAGTAGAGGAAATGCTTCTTTATCTAAAGAAGTAAATACTAATTCGCCCTTTTCACCCTCAGGAAGAACTTCACCTGTATCAGGGTCGATAATTTCTGCAAGGAAGTGGTCTTCGTTAATGTGCATACCACTCTGTTCACAACATTCGAAAGCAACCCCGGGACCTGATGTTTCGGTAAGCCCGTATATATCATAAGCCTTGATTCCAAGAGCTTCTTCAATGCCTTTTCTCATTTCATCTGTCCATGGTTCTGCACCAAAGATACCTGCTTTCAGAGGAATATCTTCAGGTTTATATCCTTGTTCTTTTAAAGATTCTCCTATATACGCAGCGTAGGAAGGAGTACAGCAAAGAATGGTTGCGTTAAGATCTGTCATAAATTGAATTTGGCGTTCGGTATTTCCTGATGACATAGGAAGTGTAAGACAACCAACTTTATGCGAACCTCCGTTAAGACCTGCACCGCCTGTGAAAAGACCATAACCGTAAGCAACCTGGCAAACATCTTTGTTTGTACCGCCTGCAGCAACGATTGCTCTTGCACAGCAATCTTCCCAAAGGTCAATATCTTTTTGTGTATAAAAAGCAACTACACGGCGTCCAGTTGTGCCTGATGTTGAATGAATACGCACACACTCAGAAAGAGGTTTTGCAAGTAACCCATAAGGATATGCGTCTCTTAAATCTGCTTTTGTGAGAAACGGAAGTTTATGTAGATCGTCGGTTCCTTTGATATCTTCAGGTTTAACACCTTTTTCATCCATAAGGTTGCGATAATAAGGCACATTTTCGTAAACATGCTTAACTTGTTTTACTAATTTTTCTGATTGAAGTTTTTTAATTTCAGAAGTCGGCATAGTTTCAATTTCTTTTTGATAGTAGTTCTGAACCATTTTTCTTCATCCTTTCTATTATGTTTGGAATTTTGGACTAATGCAAAAGAAAAAAATCCTCTGCATTCCTAATTAAGAATACAGAGGACGAAAATATCATTTCCGTGGTACCACCTCAGTTTATCGCTATCTCACGGTAGCGACCTTATCAGGTACAAACATACCCTTAGTTCTGTGACGGGAACACCCGTTGCATCCTACTTAAGAATTTTCTTGTTCAGTGCACTGCTAACAGAAGGAATTCGTCAAGGTCATTACCTTTGCCTCGCACCAACCGGCAACTCTCTCCAGGCTCTTTCCAGGATTACTTAGTTCTGCTCAATCGCATTTAATTTACCTAGATTATATCACTTTAGAATAATAAAGTCAATAACTTTTTAAAAAATCAGGATAACGAATTTGTATTTTATTGTTTTTGTGCCAACAAATGTCCGTAGCCGTCGAATAACTTTCCGACGGCTAACTTTAAAAAGTTTTAGCTAAATATGTGTAAATATGTGTAAATATTATATTACTCAAGCCACATAATCATTTTAAGAAGCCTTTTAACACATGCTGCAAGTTGATTTCTTGTTACGCTTTTATAGTATAAGAAAACCAGTATTGACTTTCAGAGTATATTATGACATAACAGAATAAAAATAAGCCTTATAATTATTTTTGGTCTTTATATAATATAAAAAAATAGCATCTCTTAAGATAAATTGGTAATACTTATAGTATTATAATTGAAAGCGATGATAAAAATATGGTCGAGCAAGATACCGTAAAACTGTTAAGAGAATGTGATGCAGGTGTTAAAATGGGAGTTTCATCGATAGAAGATGTAGTAGAGTATGTTGAGTGTGAAGATTTAAGAGAAAAACTTATAAAATGCAAAAATGAACATATTAAACTTGAAGATGAAATCAAGGAACTTTTAGATAAGTACAATGATGACGGCAAAGAGCCTGCTGCTATGGCAAAAAGTATGTCGTGGGTAAAAACCAATGTTAAACTTGCAATGAATGAGTCAGATGAAACTATAGCAGACCTTATGACTGATGGATGCAATATGGGTGTAAAATCACTTAATAAATATCTTAATAAATACAAGGCGGCAGATGAGATTTCAAAAGATATTTGCAAGCGTTTAATAAATCTTGAAGAAGAACTTGCCGTTGATATAAGAAGATATTTATAGAATAAAACAAGCCTATAATCATAAAAAAAGGCTTATCTTAACATAAGCCTTTTTTTGGTTGACTTATTTTGCCATTGTGGTATAATAAAATTGGAATCAGGCGTTCAGTCGGTTGAAATCGCAGACTGTTTAAGAAACAAAAAAAAGAATACCATAAATAAAAGGAGAATACCCATGATTAGAATAGGTGCAATCGGTACTCAAAGTACTCATACTTCAAATTTTATTAGAATTTGTAATCTGGATAAAGCGTTTGGCGATGAAGTGAGAATTACTGCTCTTTGTGGAAATGACGATACGAAAGAGCATTTGGATTCAGTTGCCGAAAAAGGCGGAATTTCAGAAATTTATGAAAAACCCGAAGATATGATCGGCAATGTCGATGCCGTTATGATTTTACATAGATACGGCGATATGCATATCGATGCATTCTTAAAATTTGCTGATGCCAAAATCCCTGTATGGATTGATAAACCAATATGCAAATCAGTTGATAATATTAAAGTTTTAAAAGAAACCTGCGAAAAGAATAATATACTTATTACAGGCGGTTCAACTGTTAAATATCACTATGCGATTGAAAGTTTAAGAGATATAATAAATACCGGCTCACTTGGTAATATAACAGGCGGAGCATTGAATTTCCCTGCAAATACAGAAAATGTTTATGACGGGATTTTCTTCTACGGTCCTCACCTTGTTGAAATAATGCTTGCCGTTTTCGGTTGTGATGTAAAGAGTGTAACTGCTAAATCAATTGCTCCTGACAATACATCGGTTATCTTTAAATATGAAGATAAACTTGTCAATGCCTCGTTTAATGATAAATGCCCGAAACGTCATATAACAGTGTACGGGGATAAAGATATTGCAACAAAAGATATCCATGGCACATTGCTTACTTATGAACTTGGTTTAAGAAAATTTGTGCATATGATTAAATCAGGAAAAATGCCGCTTACCATTGACGAATTGGTTACCCCTGTTTATCTTTTAGATGCAATCGAAAAATCCTTAAAAGAAGATAAAGAAATATTTTTATAAAATATGAAATACTAAAAACCTCACTTAACTTTTTGTTAAGTGAGGTTTTTAATTTTGCCTCGTCGAGGACGCTTACCCCTACAATGTCATAACAGTAAATAAGAACCTCACGAAATTCTAAAAGCCACGGGCTTAAGAATTTCGGAGAACCTTGTTGCGTTAACCTGCAATAA
>JAZOMN010000100.1:0-4799 GCA_045654005.1 Clostridia bacterium | reverse complement strand
AAAGAAAATTACCTTGCCGATATCACTTACGGAACAAATAACGAATTTGGTTTTGACTATTTAAGAGACAATATGGTTATCTTTAAGGACCAGATCGTTCAAAGAGGTCATACCTTTGCCATTGTCGATGAGGTTGACAGTATTTTAATTGACGAAGCAAGAACACCTCTTATTATTTCGGGTGCAGGTGATGAATCAACTGACATTTACGAAAAGGCAGATAAATTTGTAAGAACTTTAAAATATAAAGTTATTGTTGAAACTGATTTAAAATCAGAGGAAGCAGAAGAAGCAACCGTTGACTATATTGTTGACGAAAAAGCAAACAATGCCACTCTTACAAGGCAGGGTATTGAAAAAGCGGAAAAGGCTTTCGGAATTGAAAATTTATCAGACCCTGATAATATGACAGTTTCGCATCATATAAACCAGGCAATCAAGGCTCACGGCCTTATGAAGAAAGATGTAAACTATGTTGTTAAAGATGGCGAAGTTATCATTGTTGACGAGTTTACAGGCCGTTTGATGTTCGGAAGAAGATATTCTGACGGTTTGCATCAGGCTATTGAAGCAAAGGAAAGAGTTAAAGTTGAGCGAGAATCAAAAACTCTTGCCACAATTACATTCCAGAACTATTTCAGGCTTTATAAAAAACTTTCAGGGATGACAGGTACTGCTCTTACCGAAGAACTTGAATTTCAGGAAATTTATAAACTTGACGTTGTGGTTGTTCCTACCAATAAAGAAATAGCAAGAAAAGACTTATCCGACTTTGTATATAAAAACGAAACGGCAAAATATAATGCTGTTGTTAATGAGATAATTAAAAAGAACAAAACAGGTCAGCCTGTTTTAGTAGGTACAATCTCTATAGAAAAAAGTGAACTTTTAAGCAGAATGCTTAAAAAATACGGAATTAAGCACGAAATATTAAATGCTAAATATCACGAAAAAGAAGCAGAAATTATATCTCAGGCAGGTAAATTAAATGCCGTTACCATTGCTACAAATATGGCAGGAAGAGGTACTGACATCAAACTTGGAGGTAATCCTGAATTTCTTGCGAAATCTGAAATGGCTAAACTTGGTTATACCCAGGAAGAAATTTCAGATTCAGAAAGTTTCTTTGAAACAAATGACGAAAATATTATAAATTTAAGAAAAACATACAAAGAACTTATAGAAAAATACAAACAACAAACTGACAAAGAAGCCGATGAGGTTATAAAAGCAGGTGGTCTTGCTATTATCGGTACTGAAAGGCACGAATCAAGGCGAATTGATAATCAGTTAAGAGGTCGTGCAGGCCGTCAGGGAGACCCTGGAGAGACGAGATTTTTCATATCGCTTGAAGACGATATTATGAGACTGTTTGGTTCGGAAAGAATTATGACCATGGTCAACGCACTTGGCATGCCTGACGATGAACCTATTGAACATAATATTTTGACCTCTGCTATTGAAAATGCACAGAAAAAAGTTGAGGGAAGAAATTTCCAGATAAGAAAACATGTTCTTCAGTATGACGATGTTATGAACAAGCAAAGAGAGGTTATATATTCTCAAAGGCAAAAAGTTCTTAACGGCGAAAATATCAGGGACAGTATTATAAAAATGATTCACGATGCAGTTTCGTATTTTACATCGGTAAACTGTGCTACTGAATTTCCTGACGACTGGAATATGGAGCATATTATAGAATTTTCCAATAAATATTTTGCGCCAAACGAAAAGGAAATAAAATTCACTAAAGAAGATTATGATTATCTTACAAAAGACCGTATGACAAATATTCTTACTGACTTTGCTTTAGAAAGATATGAAGAAAAAGAAGATGCATTCGGGGATAATATAAGAGAAATAGAAAGAATTATTCTTCTTAATGTTGTTGATAAAAAATGGATGAACCATATTGACGATATGGACCAGTTAAGACGAGGTATCGGACTCAGAGCATACGGACAAAAAGACCCTGTTATCGAGTATCAGTTAGAGGGTTATAATATGTTTGAAGAAATGATTACATCAATAAGTTTTGACACCGTAAAATTCCTTCTTAACACAGTTGCCCCAGAAACTCTTAAAAGAGAACAGACTGCAGTTCCTGTTACCGCATCACTCGATAATGGGAATGCACCAAGAAAAACTACAGTAAGAAAAACTGAAAAAGTAGGAAGAAACGACCCTTGCCCATGCGGTAGCGGTAAAAAATATAAAAAATGTTGCGGATTTGACGCTCAGGATTAAATTTCCGACGACTAAAGGAGTTGATTAAATGTTAGAATATGAAGAACTAAATAAGGAACTTCAGACTCTTAAAGAAGAAATCACAAAGTTAGGTGATTCACTTTAACCTGGCTGATTTAAGAATTGAAGTAGAAAAATTAGAAGAAGAAACTGCAAAACCTGATTTCTGGAACGATTCTGAAAACTCTTCAAAAACACTTCAGAAAATTAAAAATTTAAAAGATAAAGACCAGGCTTTTTTAAACCTTTCAGAAATTGCAGACGAAATTGAACTTTTAATTGAAATCGGAAACGAAGAAGAAGAATTATCTTATTTAAAAGACGCTAAAGATTTATTTGAAAAGTTAAAAAAAGATACCAATACTATGAATCTTGAAACTCTGCTTTCAGGACCTTACGATAAGAATAATGCTATTATTTCTCTTCATGCAGGTGCAGGAGGCACAGAAGCTCAGGACTGGGTTGAAATGCTTTACAGAATGTACTCAAGATGGTGCGAAAGGCGAGGTTTTAAAACTGAAACCATTGACTTTTTAGACGGTGATGAAGCAGGAATAAAAAGTGTTACAATGCTCGTTTCAGGGCTTAATGCTTACGGTTACTTAAAAGCGGAAAAAGGTGTTCACAGATTAGTAAGAATTTCCCCTTTTGATTCATCAGGAAGAAGGCACACATCTTTTGCATCCTTAGATGTTTTACCCGAACTTGACGATAATGTTACGGTTGATATAAATCCTGACGAAATAAGGGTTGATACTTTCAGAGCATCGGGAGCAGGCGGTCAGCATATCAATAAAACCGATTCTGCAATAAGAATTACCCACTTCCCTACCGGAATTGTTGTTTCCTGTCAGAATGAGCGTTCACAACACAAAAACCGCGAAACTGCTATGAAAATGCTAAAAGCCAAACTCTTAGAAATAAAAGAGCAGGAACAAAGAGACAAACTTTCTGATATTCAGGGCGAACAAATGGATATCGGTTGGGGCAGTCAGATTCGTTCTTATGTTTTCCACCCGTACAACCTTGTTAAAGACCACAGAACAGGTTTTGAAATGGGAAATATAGGCGCTGTTATGGATGGAGAAATTGACGGATTTATAAATGAATATCTGAAAAAGAGTATAAAAAGAGGATAAAGAGAGGTTAATTTATGTTTGATAAACTTGATTTTTTAGAAGACAAATATAACAAACTAAACGAAACCATTGCTGACCCTGCGGTTATTGCCGACCAGGAGAGATGGAGAAAACTTATGAAGGAGCAAAAAGACCTTACTCCTATCGTTGAAAAGTATAAGCAGTACAAAAAAGCAAAAGATACAATTTTGGAATCAAAAGAACTTCTTTCAACAACTTTGGAAAAAGATTTTAAAGAACTTGTTGAAATGGAAATGGAAGAAGCAAAGGAAAATATTTTGGTTTATGAAGAAGAATTAAAGATTTTACTGCTTCCTAAAGACCCTAATGACGATAAGAACGTTATAGTTGAAATAAGAGCAGGTGCAGGCGGTGACGAAGCGGCACTTTTCGTGGGCGATTTATATAGAATGTACTCAATGTACTCTGACCAGAGAAGATGGAAAACTGAAGTATTATCAGAAAGTCCTACAGGGATTGGCGGATACAAGGAAATTTCATTTATGGTTTACGGTGAAGGAGCATTTTCACGCTTAAAATATGAAAGCGGTGTTCACAGAGTTCAAAGAGTTCCCGAAACTGAATCAAGCGGAAGAATTCATACATCTACTGTTACTGTTGCGGTTTTACCCGAAGCGGAAGAAGTTGATGTTGATATAAACCCTGATGATATTGAAACAGATACACTTCGTTCATCAGGTGCAGGCGGTCAGCACGTTAACAAAACTGAATCTGCAATAAGACTTACCCATAAGCCTACAGGAATTGTTGTTATGTGTCAGGACGAAAGAAGCCAACATAAGAACAGAGATAAGGCAATGAAAATCTTACTTTCAAGACTATACGATTTAAAAATGGCAGAAGCACACGAAAAAGTTGCATCTGAAAGAAAGAGTCAGGTTGGTACAGGAGACCGAAGCGAAAGAATAAGAACATATAACTACCCTCAGGGCAGAGTTTCTGACCACAGAATCAAACTTACAATAAATCAACTTGAAAATACCTTAAACGGCAATCTTGACGATTTTATTGATGCGCTTATTACTGCAGATCAGGCAGAAAAAATGAGGCACTCGTAAGTTGAACACCATATGGTTTGAAATTAGAAATTTCGCTTCATATTGCAGAAATTCCTGCGAATATACGAAAAAGTATTATCCTTGAAATTTCTTTATCTGAAACAAAATTTCTTAATTTTAAACTCTTCGACCTTAAACGCAGGAAAATTTCTAATATTTTTGATGCGGAGGACGAAGTAATGCTTTTGGCGTTTCGAGGACGACAAATTAAAAAGATTAAAATTTAACAAGTTTAAGGCATATGGGGTTCGACTCACGAGTGCCTTCAAACCAGGAAAATTAAATGGAAACAAAATTAATTAAAGTAAAAAACGAAAATGAACTGAATATTTTA
>JAZOMN010000099.1:0-2420 GCA_045654005.1 Clostridia bacterium | reverse complement strand
AGGTCTGGGTTTTCATTTTATTGGTAAGTTCCTGTGCCTTTTTTAAACCAATAGCCTGTTCGGCTTTTTCAATAAGTGTAAGCACATCGCCCATACCTAAAATTCTTGATGCCATTCTGTCGGGGTAAAATGGTTCAAGTTCGTTTAACTTTTCTCCCATACCCACATATTTTATCGGTTTTCCCGTAACCGCTTTAACTGAAAGCACACTACCGCCTCTGGCATCGCCGTCAAGTTTAGTAACAATTACGCCCGATAAATCAAGTTTTTCATCAAATGCTGTTGCAAAGTTAAGTGCATCCTGCCCTGTCATAGCATCTATTACAAGTAAAATTTCGGTAGGATTTACAGAACTCTTGATGTTTTCAAGTTCTGTCATAAGTTCGTCATCAATATGAAGACGCCCTGCAGTATCTATAATTACAACATCGTTTAATTCTCTTTTTGCTTTATCTATAGCATTCTTTGCTATTTTAACAGGGTCTTTTTCTCCCTCTTCAAAGTACACAGGCACCGAGAATGATGAACCGACTGTTATAAGTTGCTTGATTGCGGCAGGTCTTTGAACATCGCAGGCAACAAGCATTGGCTTTTTACCCTGCTTTTTTAAAACCCCTGAAAGTTTTGCCGAGGTAGTTGTTTTACCTGTTCCCTGAAGACCAACAAGCATTATAACTGTAGGAGGACTGTCCGAAAACTTAATTTTCTCGTTCTCCCCTCCCATAAGGGCACACAGTTCTTCATTAACAATTTTTATAACCTGCTGACCGGGGGTAAGGCTTTCTAAAACCTCTTCGCCAACCGCTTTTTCGCTTACTGTTTTAACAAAATCTTTCGCTACCTTGTAGTTAACATCCGCTTCTAAAAGTGCAACTCTGATTTCTCTCATCGCAAGTTTAACATCGGATTCTGAAAGTTTGCCTTTTCTCTTTAAATTTTTAAAAATATCGGATAATTTATCTTTTAAGCTGTCAAACGCCACGGGGTATCACATCCTTTAAAAATCAAGTTCGGTAACTAAATCTGCAATTTCTTTTATCCATGTCTGAATAAGGTTGTTTCTTAACTGAATGCTGTTAAGATTATTTATATCCCCTAATATACTGTTTATCTTTTCAATTTTTTCGCGGTTCAAACTGTATTTTTCGCTTAATTTCAACTTGTCTTCACATTCTAAAATTGCTTCTTCTGCTCTTTTTATACTGTCACGAACGCCCTGCCTTGTAATGTTAAGATGTTCGCTGATTTCAGCAAGGGAATAATCCTGATTATAGTAATAATCCATAACTTCATACTGCTTTTTAGTAATAATATCCCCATAAATATCAAGAAGCACACACATTTTTAAATCTTTAGCCAAGTAAAATCACCTCTTTTTTTAAGAGTGTAAAGTTATTTTCTTTACAACCTTTATGATTATAGTATATTTTTACCCTCTTGTCAAGAGTTTTTATATAAAAAAATGCAGTAATTTTTCACTGCATTTTAAAACGATTTTTTCCGACAAAAAATGACTGTTTAATCAGCAACGAGGGATAAAATTATCCGCCGGAAAATGTTCCGGCGGATATATATATAAATTCTATTTCGTTTCAATCAAACCATAATCTCCGTCTTTTCTTTTATATACTATATCGGTAAGGCCTGATTCTGCATTTTTAAACACATAGAACTGGTGGTTTAAAAGATTCATTTGCAGTATCGCTTCTTCTACAAACATCGGTTTAACGGAAATCGTTTTGGTTTTTATGATATTGAAATCTTCTTCGGAGTACTCATCCTGAAAATCGTAAGGCTCCCAGTCAATCTCTTCAATTCTCTTTCCTTTAAATCTTTTTTCCAGTTTCGTTTTATATTTTCTTATTTGTTTTTTAAGGTTTTCAATACATTCATCAAAAGATTCATACATATCCCTTGTGGTTTGTTCCACTCTGAAAATCGTATCTTTTAAATAAATGGTTATTTCAACAATTTCTCTTTCCTTTTCTTTAATCAAAACAACCTGAGCCTCTGCCGAGTCATCGAAAAAATTATTGAACTTGGAAAGTTTCTTTTCCATCTTTTCTTTCATTTTTTCAGTTGCTGAATATTTCTTTTCGATTATTCTGATTTTCATAATAAGTTCCTCCAAGTTATTTAATTGTTTTCAACTTGAAGGTAACATCTTTTTAGTAAAATTTTATTTACCAAAAAACAAAGTGCCACCATTCAAGTTGTAATGCTGATTTTCAACTTCTGTTCTCAATGGTAACACCTCTTTTCTTTTTGTTCTATTTAAAGATTTCGACAAGGTTTTAAAAAACCCTTTTTTTATCTAAAAATTTTTTTATTCTCCGAATAATTCTATATTTCTTTTCCTTGTTTCTTCTCTTTTTAATTCTTGCTCCATTTCATAATCAGGATATTTCTCAATCGTTTGT
>JAZOMN010000098.1:0-3735 GCA_045654005.1 Clostridia bacterium | reverse complement strand
TCCATTTGCCTCGAGCATTGATATATCTTATAACATTGCTTAAATCCTAATTTCAAAATTATTCAAAACTTATTTATGTATAGAATACTATGTTTTGGTTTTTGTTTGGAGTATGTGCTGTAGCTTTAGGTGTATCCTTTGGATACGTAGTTTTTCAATATGTATTCATAGGAAAAGTTGTGGAAAAATTATACCTATAGAAATTAAGGAGGATTAAAAACCACTACTATTTAAATAATGATGGCGATAAAAATGCAAAAAGATGCCGGATTTGGTTATAAAATAGTGTATTAAATAAAGGGGTGAAAGATATGCTTATATTAGGACAGATTATAGGGATTTTAGCTACAGCAACCTATGTGCTTAGTTATCAGCAAAAAAAGAGAAAAAATATTATATTAGTCAATGCTATGTCAAATTTTTTCTATGTTTTACAGTATATTTTACTTGGAGCATTTGAAGGTGCAACACTTGATATTTTATCAACTGTTTCTACTGTTGCTGCCCATAATAAAGATAAAGGATTTATTTTGAAACATACCAAATTTGTTATAATAATTATAAATCTTGCAATGGTAATTTCCGGGTTATTATTATATAAAAATATATTCAGCTTATTTCCTGTTGTTGGTGCAATACTTCAGACAGGGGCATTCTGGATAACTGAGGAAAGAAAAATTAGAATAGTTTCATTTTTAGGCGGTCCGTTCTGGCTTACATATAATATAATTTCCAAGGCATATGGCTCTGCAATCGGAAGTATTTTATGTTTGATTTCAATTGGCATTGCATTTTACAGATATGATTATAAAGGGAATAAAGCTTGAGTTGTTTGTATTTTATACAGAACCTAAAAAATATCAATAAAAGGAGAAAAATTATGAGTGATATTTCAAAAGTAGATAAGAATTTTTTAGTTGATACTACTATTGATAAGAAAGATGTAAAATACTATAACATTGAAGAAGGACCTTTTAAAATTTATGGAGTATACCGTGAGGGAAATTGCTTCAGACGTATGCCTGAGAATGTTGCGAAGAGTGTAAGTGATGGAGTATGGAGACTTCACACTTGTGCAGCAGGTGGCAAAGTAAGGTTTAAGACCGATAGTAAGTATGTTGCTATCAATGCAAAATTAATAAATTTTGCAAGAATGCCTCATTTTCCATTTACCGGGTCTTCGGGATTTGATATGTATGCAGATAATGTTTATGTGACAACATTTGTTCCGCCACTTGATACAAAAGATAACTATGATAGTGTTTGCAACTTTTCTGATAACAGTTTAAGAGAGATAACAATAAATTTTCCACTTTATACTTGCGTTGAAAGTTTATACATTGGCTTAGAAGAAAATGCAAAAGTGTATGAAGCTGAGCCTTATAAAAATTTAAAGCCGGTTGTTTATTATGGGTCGTCAATTACTCAGGGGGGATGTGCTTCAAGACCGGGGATGAGCTATCAGGAAATCATTTCAAGAAGTTTAAACCTTGACTATATTAATCTTGGATTTTCAGGTAATGCAAAAGGAGAGGACGAGATAGCTGACTACATTAAAAATCTTAATATGTCTCTTTTTGTTTATGATTATGACCATAATGCGCCAAGCGTTGAGCATCTTAAAAATACTCATGAAAGAATGTTTAAAATTATAAGAAAAGCAAATCCTGATTTGCCGATAATTTTTATGAATAGACCAAAATTTTACTTAAAAGGGTATGAGCTTGATCAATATGAAATTATTAAAACAACTTATGAAAATGCTCTTAAGGAAGGGGATAAGAACATATATTTTGTGGATAATAAAGCTCTTACAAAACTTTGTAAGAATGAAGGGACTGTTGATAACTGTCATCCTACTGATTTTGGATTTAATTCAATGGCAGAAGCTTTGATTAAAGTTATTAAAGATATTGATATCTTTTAAAAGAAAATTATATACAAGGAGAATTGGAAAATAGAACTTAGTATTTATAAAAATCTGATGAATCAGTTAGATAACAGAGAATATAATTACTTTAAATGTAATTAAGCTAAAAAGTGTATTGAAATTTACACAGAAAGGTAGTCTAATAATGTTAAATAGTATATGTTATTTTAATAAAGTTGTATTATATTGGGATTTGCCTGAAAGTTATACAGAGGGGAATAAATCTGTTATAACAACAGATCGGAAAACTATCGGAGAAAGTAAAAAATGCCATTTTGAAGTTCAGGATTTAAAGCCTGAATCTAATTATGAATTTTTAGTTGAAATGGTTGGGGAAAATTCCTGCACTGTTGGTAAGCTTGTATGTGTAACCCAAATGGAAAAAGAAAAAATTGATATTACAAAACCGCCTTATAATGCAGTAGGCGATGGCAAAACCCTTAACACCGAAAAAATCCAGGCAGCGATAAATGATTGTAAAGAAAATCAGTGTGTCTATATTCCGTCGGGAATTTTTTTGACAGGTTCACTGTTTCTTCATTCAAATATGGAGCTTTTTATTGAAAAAGACGGAATTTTACAGGGGACAACTGATGTAAAGGATTATGAGCCGAAAATAAAAAGCCGTTTTGAAGGTCATGAAATGATGACCTATGCAGGTCTTTTAAATATAGGGGAGCTTGACAGGGAGAATGGTTTTAACTGTGAAAATGTAAGAATTTGGGGCGAGGGAACAATATGTGGTGGCGGAAGAGAACTTGCGTTAAATGTTGTTGATGTTGAAACCGTGCTTATGAAAGATTATCTTGACTATCTTGGGGATAAAATTAAAGAATGTGAAACTTCTATCACCATACAGGGAAGGGTAAGACCAAGACTTATAAATATAAGCTGTGCGAAGAATGTAACTATATCAGGTCTTAACATAATGAACGGTGCAAGCTGGAATGTACATATGATATACTCTGATAACATAGTAACTTATAATTGTATTTTTCGATCAGAAAATGTATGGAACGGTGATGGATGGGATCCTGATTCCTCAACTAACTGTACGCTTTTTGGCAGTGAATTTTATACAGGTGATGATGCAGTTGCGATAAAATCAGGAAAAAACCCTGAGGGAAATATTATAAATAAACCATGCGAACATATAAGAATTTTTGACTGTATCAGCCATTTCGGTCATGGGATATCAATTGGCAGTGAAATGTCAGGTGGTGTAAGTGATGTTAAAATATGGAACTGCGATATAAGAAATTCTCTTTGTGGTGTACATATCAAAGGTACTAAAAAACGAGGCGGATATGTGAGAAATGTTCGTGTAAGCCATTCAGAGGTATGCAGGATTCTTATGCGTTCAGTAACGTATAACGATGATGGCGAAGGAGCACCAACTGCCCCCGTGTTTGAGGATTGCACATTTGAAAATATTACTATAACTGCGAAAAAACGCAATAAAAACAACGAGGACGAATACTGTGAAGTAATCGAGCTTTCAGGATTTGATATTCCCGGGCATTTTCTGAAAAATATTAAATTTAAAAACATAAAAATTGATAACGGCGAGGATAGTAGACGACAGAGTATATATCTTCAGTGTTGTGAAGGTATAACTTTCGAAAACATCTTTTGTCGTTAGGAAAAATATAAGAGAATAATTTCTTGAATATTAAATGGTTTTCCAAATATTCAAGGGTTATAGAAGAGAAAATGACGATGTAGGTAATCAGAAACGAAATATGGATAGTAAATATCGTTGGTTGTGTTAACGAAAATGCAAAAATAAGCAGATAAAACAAATA
>JAZOMN010000097.1:0-6184 GCA_045654005.1 Clostridia bacterium | reverse complement strand
ATGTTTTTTTCATAAATACTGTTAAGCTCATTAATTTGTAAAGGGTTGCTTCCTTTGCCAACTTCAATGGTATATCCCGGAAGATTATAATTTAGTATAAACCAGTCTTTATACCCTGCATAGCCTGACGCATAAGGGGTTTCAGACACCTGATATCCGCTTGTTTTTGCAAACTCTAAGGCTATGTTATAAGAATTTTCGGGGTTAAAATCAAGAAATTTCCAATAAATAACCTCTCCTTGTGTGTGATAGGATATGGTAAGATAAAAATTATGATTTATGGTAAAATCATAAACTGCTTTACTTTCAACCGCGGACAAAGGAGCGCCTCCAACAAAATCTCTCGGTGCAGGGGAGGTAAAACCTTGTTCTCCTTTAATTCTTTTTGCTTCTTCCCAGTAGGCAGGATAGTTTAAATTCAAATCTGTTCCTGCAATATTGGCTTTCCAACCGTCAGGGAAAGGAATGGCAGGGTAGCGCATTGCGATTTCTTCGGCATTTGTATAATAAGTGCTTTCTTTATCAATGGCGCCGTTTACAAGGTCAACGCCGTCAGGATTTACAAGTGGTATCAAAAAGAGTTTTGATGTGTTATATAAAAATACTGCACCCTGATTTCCTATTTTTTCATTATCAGCATAACTTTGAGAATAGTTTTCTATAAATTTTAACAGAAGCGGTGTCGTAATCCATTCATTGGCATGGTGAGAAGCGTTGTAAAAATATTCTTTCTGACCTCTGCCGATCGTAACATAATAAATACTTTTTCCCATTACGGAATTTCCTGCTTTGCTAAGTTCCAAAAAAGGATACCTTGCAACAAGTCCGTAAAGAATATACTGGGTAAGAGCATACGAATAAGGAATTTTGTCAGTAACAAGAGGAAATCTGTATGGTACAACAATTTTTTGACCAACCTGAATGTTTGATGGTGTAATATCAGGATTTGCCCTTTCTATTTTTAAAACATCAGTCTGATAAAGCGAGGCAAGTTTTTCAAAAGTATCGCCATCAGTTGTTGTGTGAATAGTAAATCCGTATAAAAATGGAAGCGAAGCCTGCCATGTCAATGGGCCGAAAATTCCGTCGGCATTAAGATTTTTCGCTCTTTGAAAGTCAATTACATCATTTCTGAAACTCTCAGTATATGTATCGGTAAATTCAATATCTTTTGTAAGCGCACGGGATAATGCCAGTTTAGCAAGATAAACATCATATCCTCTGTCATTTAAATTTAAAGTTTTCATAACAATCACTCCTTTTGTATAATTATATTTTCCAAAACAAAGTTTTATGTTGACTGAACTTATTAAAATATGTTATACTACATTGATAAATAAAAGACCTTCAGGGAGGTAGAAAAAATGATAACAAGTAAACAAAGAGCATACTTAAGAAGTCTTGCAAATACAGTTTCGGCACAATATCAGATAGGCAAAGGCGAAATTTCTGAAAATCAAGTAAAAATGTTACTTGAAGGGCTTGAAGCAAATGAAATAATTAAAATTCACGTACTTGAAAACAGTTTGAGAACTGCAAGAGATGTGTGTGACGAACTTGTAGAACTAACGGGTGCAGAACCTGTTCAGGTTATAGGTAAAAAAATAGTTCTTTACAAAGAATCAAAGAAGAATAAAACAATAAAATTACCAAAATAGGATTTAATATGGATAATAAAAAATTTACAGACTTTAATTTATCAGAGGAGATACTAAAAGGAGTAGAACGCATGGGGTTCAATGATTTGACTCCTGTACAGGCAGAAACCTTTACACCTTTTTTAGAGGGCAAAGATATCATAGTTCAGGCTCCTACGGGTACTGGGAAAACCTGTGCGTTCGGTATCCCTATGATTGAAAAAATAAATACCGATTCCAAAACTCTTGATGCGATAGTTTTATGTCCGACAAGAGAACTTGTTATACAAACTTCGGAGGAACTTGCTAAGGCTTCCAAGTTTAAAAAGGGGATAAATATTGTAGCAATATATGGTGGTCAGCCGATAGAAAAGCAGATATTTGCCCTAAAAAAGAAACCACAGATTATAGTTGCAACTCCCGGAAGGCTTATTGACCACTTAAAGAGGAAAACGGTTAAGATAAAAGATTTAAAAATACTTGTTTTAGATGAAGCGGATGAAATGCTTAATATGGGATTTCGTGAAGATCTGGATGTTATTTTAGAAACTGCGCCGAGTGACAGGCAGACGGTTTTATTTTCTGCTACAATGCCTCAGGAAATAATAGATATAGCAAATAAATATCAGAAAGAAAACCCTTATCATATTAAGGTAACGAAAGACGAACTTACTGTAAATACTGTTAAGCAGTATTATCTTGAAGTTAAAATTCCAAACAGGTTAGAAACTATAGAAAGGCTTATTGATGCCAATAAATATAAACTTTGTATGATATTTTGTAATACAAAGAAGAAAGTTGACGAAATCTCAGCAGAGTTAAGACAGCATAAATATCCTGCAGATGCTCTCCACGGCGATATGAAACAAATGCAAAGGGACAGGGTAATGTCACGCTTTAAAAATGGTATAACAGGAATTTTAGTAGCAACTGATGTTGCTGCAAGAGGAATAGATGTAGATGATGTGGATGCTGTATTCAACTATGAAATTCCTGAAGATTTTGAATATTATGTTCATCGTATAGGAAGAACGGGCAGAGCAAAAAAAGAGGGTGTGTCCTATACTTTCGTGTCAGGGCGCGAAGTGAAAAAACTAAAAGAACTTATGAAATATACAAAAGGTACAATAACCCTTACTACACCTCCGTCTTTAAAAGAAGTAAAAGCAGTTAATTTAGAGTGTATTATGGAAGATGCAGAATGTATATTAAAGGATAATAATTTCAAAGATTACAGGGATTATATTGAAAAATATACATTTGCAAATAATACTGATATATTTGACCTGTCTGCAACTTTTCTTAAAATGTTAAATGAGGGTAAAAAATCAGATAATTTTCAAGAAAAAAAAGCAAACAGCCATAATGATGAAAATAAGGTAAGGCTTTTTGTTAACCTTGGCAAAATGGATAAAATGGGAATAAATAATATGATAGACCACTTAAAAAGCGGAGGAGTGTTATTTGAACAAATAGGCAAAATTGATATTATGCCAAAATTCTCGTTTATTGATGTTGAAAAAGAAGCAGCTCATATAATTATGGAAACTTTAAACGGAAGTTACTATAAAAAAAGAAAGATTATGTTCGAAGTTTCAAATAAAAAGGAACAAAAGAAAGAACAAAAGGCGAAAACTAAAAAAAGAAGGTAATTATTGACAGATTTTGTCTTGAGTGATACAATTAAACAGTAAATTAAACAGAGCAGGTATTGTGCGTTAAGTGCTGGAAAATGGGAGTAGAGTTTTCAGACGAAGGGGAAAGCCCCCGCGGTACAATATTACATCCGCTGTCAATATGTTTTTTATATTAACAGCCCCTGTCTCGTTAGAATATTTAAAAAGGGGATTTTTTTATGTCAAAATTTAAGAAAAGTTTAAGAAAAATGACCACAAAGGAAATTTGCATTGTAGCAATGCTTATTGCTATAACTGTTGTGCTTTCTTTTATTTCGGGGTATTTAAGGACACCTGTAGGAAAACTTAATATAAGTTTTATATCGGTTTATGTTTGTGCCTATTTGTTCGGGCCTCTTATGGGAGGGCTTACAGGCGCACTTGCTGATTTGATTTCTGTATGGGTTTCTGCCTCGGGCGCACCTATTCCTTTGTTTACTGTTATTGAATTTATAAACGGTTTTATTTTCGGTTTGTTTTTTTATCAAGGGGCAAATTCAAAATGCCGACCTCTTATTAAAACCATAATATATGCGTTTATCTGCGTTGTTATTCAATATGCGGTAAACCTTTTAAGAGTTCCTGTTCTTGCAGGGCTTCAGAATCTTACTTTTTATGAAACCTTTATTTTGAGAATTCCTTCAACAACATTTATGCTTTTTGTAAAATTTGCGGGAATTATTCTTATAGAACCATATATGAAAAACTTTAAAAAATTTATAGGCTTAAAATAGCAGGAGAAAACGAAAATGAAAAAAGGAATTTTACTTCTTGGTTTAGCGGTTATATTTTTGCTTACAGGTTGCGGTGTAAAACCTGTTGATTTGGAAAAACTTGATAAAACATATACAAATCTTGTTTCTATGCCGTACAGAATATATATGGATATGAATCTTAATGATGTATCAGAAAATTTAGGAAAATATACATTTAATGAAGAAAAAAATGTATATTACCTTGAGGATAGTTTTTTAGAATTTACCCCATATTTTAAAACAAACGAAAACAACTTTATAAAAATAGTTGGTTTTGAAACAAAAAGGGAAGTTGACGAAAAAATTGTATCTTATATAAAAGGAATTTACAGTATAATTGAATCCTATTACGGAAGCGTTAAAATTGACCCTGAAATTACAAAAAGAGTTCATTCAATTGATGCTTTATCAATGTGTAAAGATGGGGAAAGTTATAAAGAAGTATGGGACTTGGAGGGATTTCCTGTAGAATATTTGGTTGAATTTGAAAATGGGAAAGCAACCATTAAAATTCAATACAATAAAATGGTATAATTTTAAAAGGGGAAACAATGGATTTTAAAAAAATACTATATGAGCAGTTAGCCAAAGATTACAGTACTGATATTAAAAGCATAGAATCGGATAAAAATTTGTTTACTCACTTTAAGGCACATCCTGAAAGAAGAATATATGAATGGGACGATGCACTTCTTAAAATTTGCTCGGTAAACAATAAATTTATAATGACATCTTGCAACGAAAATCTTCTTTCTCTGCTCGAAAAAGAGTTTAAAGATGAAAACGGCGGATTTATAGGAAGGTATGACAATCTTAAAAGAATAAATAAAATTCTTTCTTCGTTTGGAGAGGAAATAGCCGATTGCCATCATTATTATATACCGCAAAAAAAAGTGGAAATAAAAAAAGATATTAAAATAAAATGGTTCGAAAAAGAAGAACTTTACTTATTTGAAAATAATGAAAACTTTAAAAATGCACTTGAATTTTCTAAGTTAAGACCTGATATGCTCGGCGTATGCTCTTATGAGAACGGGGAAATAACAGGTATGGCAGCCGCAAGTTGTGACAGTAACACTATGTGGCAAATAGGAATAAATGTCAATAAAAATTCGCGTAAATGCGGAATGGGAGCATATCTTGTAAATGAACTCAAAGAAGAAATAATAAAAAGAGGAATTCTTCCTTTTTACGGAACGGTAGAATCTCATATTTCTTCTCAGAAAATTGCATTAAAATGCGGTTTTATGCCCATGTGGTGGCAGGCGTATTCAATGCGAAATTTGTAATTTCGCAAATTCAAAATGCGAAATGCTAAATTCGAAATGAAGGAAGGCAAAAACATGCCATACGGCGTTTTTGCCCTCTTTCGTATTTACACATAATAAAATTATTGTAGGGAATGGATTTATCCATTCCGGTTATCTCATAAATTCCCAAATCATCTTTCATTATTTTAAATGTGGAAATTTACTCCTGTTTATTTTTTGAAATTTTTTTCAGCCATGCTATGATTAGTCATTCTCTTTGCATATTCTAAAGTGATTTCATGTCTTGGTGCAGTGCCATTTTCTAAAAATGCTTTAATATCTTCGCAAAGTTCAAGAGTAACAACTTCTCTTACATCAGTTGTAGGACCGCCTTTATGAGGAATTAAAATAACGTTATCTAAACCTCTTAAACCTGAATCCATAGGTAACGGTTCCACTTCGTAAACATCCAAGATTGCTCTTATTCTTCCTGCTTTTAATTCTTCTACTAAATCAGACTCATTTATAACAGCACCTCTTGCAGTATTAACTATAAGAGAATTATCTTTCATTAAAGATAAATATTTCTTATCGATAAGATGATAATTTTTATCGTTAAGACCTGAGTGAACTGATATTATATCACAGGTTGCAAAAATGTCTTCAAGTGTTGAAACTTCAGCATTTTTATTATAGGTTTTAGCTTCCTCGTCTGTAAGATAGCTTGAATAAATTTTAACTTTACAGTCAAATCCGTTTAAAATTCTTACAAAATTCTCAGCAATCATACCAAAAACGATAATACCAACAGTATTTCTCTTTAAACTGCTTGAAAAACGGTATTATTGCACCCAGCCTATATCTCT
>JAZOMN010000096.1:0-25103 GCA_045654005.1 Clostridia bacterium | reverse complement strand
GACCGTCCTCGCTTTTTATCGCGAGGGAATTTTATTGTATCACTGTTATGACATCTTGTCAAGCACTTTTTTATTATTTTTTAAAAATACTCGCAAAATTCGTGACGCAACTATTACAGGATATCACTACACTTTTAATTTGTCAATACCTTTTTTAAATTTTTTTATAAATTTTTTAAAAAGTATTTCTTGCGTTTCACAACAGCTTTATCATTATAACACCGAAGAACACCTTTGTCAACATATTTTTACTTTTTTTCTAAAACTTTTTTAAAAAACTTCGGTTATAATTTATTATACTCATCTTTTTCCATTATATGCAAAATTATTTCACAACAACATTATCTTCCCCGAGAAGATCAGTCAGTTCTTTCTTAAGCGTTTTACTTAAGGTTACCCACATTGATTTTTCTGCAAGGGTATTTTTCTTTTCTTTTTCAAAGTAAACATAAACAGGTGTGCTTCCGCTGTACTGTTTTAAAATTACTTTCATTTTATCTATAAGAGAATTATCCTTTATTCTTATATAAAGTTTTTCAGGAACTGATTCTTCATTAAACAAGGAAATATCCGTTACATTTACTTTTCTTTCGTCTTCATTTATTATAAGAGTTCCTTTTATAAGAACTACGGAATCATTACTTATAAATGTACTGTACTTAACGAACGCTTTAGGGAAAATAATCATTTCCATCGTTCCGTACATATCCTCTAACCTGAATGTTGCCATCTGGTCGCCTTTTCTTGTTGCACGGATATTTTTGTTTTCTATTATTCCTATCATAGTTACTGACTGACCGTCTTTTAAATTGGTGTTTTCTGTATCATTAAGAATATAACTGTAGTCTGTAACTATTTTTTTAATTAAATCTTCTTTCTTTTTTAAAGGATGGGAAGACAAATAAACCCCAAGCACTTCTTTTTCCATTTTCAGACATAACGGCGAATTATTATCTGACGGTTGAGATTTTTTTTGAGTTCGTTTTTCTTCACTTTCGTAACTTTCAAAAAGATTTAACTGACCGGGAACATTACTCTTTTTATTATTAAGGTAAAAGTCAATGGTTTCTTCATAGGTTTTAAGAAGAGAGAGCCTGTCCTCAAAATCGTCAAAAGCACCTGCTTTAATCAGACTTTCTATTGCTCTTTTATTTGAATCCCTGTCAATCATACGCATAACAAAATCTTCAAAATCGGAAAACTTTCCTTTTTGATTTCTTTCTGCGACTATTTCTTTTGCGGTATTATAACCTACATTTTTTATAGCGTTAAGACCAAAAATAATATTCCCGTCCTGCGCAGTAAATTTAATATCGCTTAAATTAACAGATGGCGAGATAACTTTTATTCCCACATTATCGCAAGTTTTAATATATTCTGTGATTTTATTCTGATTTTCGGTAAAACTTGTCATAAGAGCCGCCATAAACTCTGTTTTATAATAGTATCTTAAATATGCAGTCTGATATGCTACATAAGCGTAACAAGCCGCATGGGATTTATTAAAGGCATATTTTGCAAATTCTTTTATTTTATCAAATATTTTAAGAGATATGTTTTTAGGAATATTATTCTTTTCGCACCCTGCAACAAAAACTTCCTCTTCTTTATTCAATACATCTATTTTCTTTTTGGACATAGCACGGCGCACAATATCCGCTTTACCTAATGTATACCCTGCAAGTTTCTTAAAGATTTCCATAACCTGCTCCTGATATACTATACATCCGTAAGTAACAGATAAGATATTCCGAAGCATTTCGTGGTCATAAGTTATTTTGCTTTCGTTTTCCTTATTTTTAATAAGGTTTGGAATTTCCTGCATAGGTCCGGGTCGGTAGATTGATACGGCAAGAATTAAATCCTCTAATTTTTCAGGCTTAAATTCTTTTAAGAATTTTCGCATACCGTAACTTTCAAACTGGAAAACTCCGTCCGTATCGCCTTTTTGGAACAAGGTGTAAACATTACTGTCATTATAATCTATTTTATCAATATCAATTTCTCTGCCTGTTTTTTCTTTAATGATTTTTAAGGTGTCATTTATTACAGTTAAATTCCTTATCCCTAAAAAGTCCATTTTTAAAAGCCCCAGTTCTTCTAAAGTGGTCATAGTGTACTGGGTAGCAACAGCATTATCCCCTTTATGCAAAGGAACATATTCCATAATCGGTTTATTTGTTATCACAACGCCTGCAGCGTGAATAGACGAGTGGCGGGGAAGCCCCTCGACTTTCAGAGATATATCTATAATTCTTTTTACATTTTCTTCTTTTTCATATAAGTTTTTAAGTTCAGCGACTTCGTCAATCGCTCCTTTAAGCGTTACATTCGGACCAAAAGGGATGAGTTTTGCAATTCTGTCACCTTCTATATAAGGGTAGTCAAGAGCACGGCAAACGTCTCTCACTGCCTGTTTTGCGCCTAAAGTACCGAACGTTATTATCTGGGAAACTTTATCTTCTCCATACTTTCTTGTTACATAATCAATAACTTCTCCTCGTCTTTCATAGCAGAAGTCAATATCTATATCGGGCATGGTTACCCTTTCACTGTTTAAAAATCTCTCAAATATAAGTCCATATTTAATAGGGTCTAAATTGGTAATTCCAAGGCAATATGAAACAATACTTCCTGCGGCAGAGCCTCTGCCCGGACCTACAGGGATATTATTACTTTTAGCATAGTTTATAAAATCCCACACTATTAAAAAATAATCGGTAAAACCCATTTTATTTATAGTGTCAAGTTCGTAATTTAATCTATCTAAATTATCTTCGAAATTTTCATATCTTTTCTTTAATCCCGAAAGGCACAGATTATATAAATAGTTTTGCGCACTCTCCCCTTCAGGAAGATGATATTTTGGAAGATGGTATTTGCCAAATTCAATTTCCACATTGCATTTATCTTTAATTTCGTTTGTATTATAGACTGCTTCTTTCGCATAAGAAAAAAGTTCAAGCATTTCTTCTTCGCTTTTAAGATAAAGTTCGTCCGAGCCGAACTTCATTCTATCCTCATCTTCAAGAGTTTTTTGCATCTGAATACACATTAAGACTTCCTGATAAAAAGAATCGGACTTTTCTATATAATGAACATCATTAGTTGCGACAAGTTTGATATTATGCTTTTTCGCAAGTTCGATTTGTTTATTTATAATCATTCTTTGTTCTTTTAAATTATGGTCCTGAAGTTCTATATACAAATCGTCTTTATATATTCTCTTTAATGTTAAAAGAACAT
This sequence comes from Clostridia bacterium, assembly GCA_045654005.1. Taxonomy (GTDB): domain Bacteria; phylum Bacillota; class Clostridia; order UMGS1840; family HGM11507; genus SIG450. The sequence continues at coordinate 21,857 of JAZOMN010000096.1, read as the reverse complement.
CTTCCGCTTCAGCAACATCATTTTGTAAAAGTGCCTGAGAAAAAGCGCCGTAAAGACAGGCAGTAAGACATACTATACCCTCAGAATATTTCATTAAAAGTTCATAATCCACACGCGGTTTATAATAATACCCCTCAATTGAGCCTAAAGAAACAAGTTTCATTAAATTATGATATCCTTCATTGTTTTTACAAAGAAGGATAAGATGATTATATTTTTCGTTGGGGTCTTTTTCAAAACGGCTTTTTGAAGCAACATAAACTTCACAGCCTATAATAGGTTTTATATCATTTTTTTTGGCACACTTATAAAACTCTATGGCGCCGAACATATTACCGTGGTCGGTAATTGCAATAGCATCCTGACCCAGAGTTTTTGCTTTTTTTATTAAATTGTCAATATCGCAAAGCCCGTCCAGCAAACTGTACTTTGTATGCACGTGCAAATGACAAAAGTTACCCATTTTTATTTTCCTTCAAATTCTATTATTTTTTTAAGACGGTGGTTTATTCCCGAACGGGTTATAGGAGTTTGTGATAATTTTGCAAGTTCGGTTAAAGATGCATCGGGATTATCAAGCCTTAAATTCGCTATTTCCTTAAGGTTATCGGGAAGTGCATCAAATTTATTTGATTCTTTTAATTTTCGTATTGCTATAAGTTGGTGAACTGCCGCATTAACCGTTTTATCCATATTGGCGCTTTCGCAGTTTAACTGCCTGTTCAACTGATTTTTCTTATCTTTTAAAATAATCGCATCGTGATATTCAAAAAAGGTTTCTCTGCAGTTTAAGAAATTAAGCATATCTGCTATCATTTCTTTTTCTTTTATGTATAGTACATACTCCGAGCCTCTTTTAATAATTTTAGGATAAAAATCCATACTTACTAAAATCTCGTTTATTTTATGAAGATTATCTTTTCTGCGGTTTGAAATTTCAAAATGATAGCCTCTTTGCGGATTGGTTACCGAGCCTGACACTAAAAACGCACCTATGACTGCCATTCTCTGACAGCATGGATTAACTGAAAAATCATCATTTAGATTTCCGCTTATCTGATTTGTTCTTCGATTGTAAAGAGAAAGTTTTTTTGCAATATACAAAATCGTATCTTTATCTTTTATATCAAGTGTATAACCTTTATGGTTTTTTAAAGGTTTAAACTTAATATCGTCATACTCTTTAAATAAAGAAGCCATAAGTTCATTTAAAAAGAACGCCACCTCTTTACTTTCTATATTCATTTTTATTTTTTCGTAAGAAACAGTATTGAAAAAAGCAAAAGCGGAATTTAAAAACGCTAAAGCACAACAATTTCTTTCAATCTTTGTACTGCATATTTCATTTTTAACTTTTTTGCAAAATGACATATTATTACCTCTATAAAACTTTCACTTCAAGTTCAAGTTCCACACCGAATTTATCTTTTACTTCTTTTTTTACATTTTCCGTTAAAGTTATAACATCGTTATACGTTGCATTGTCATAGTTTATAACAAACCCTGCGTGTTTTTTAGAAATTTTGGCACCACCGACTGTATAACCTTTTAAGTTTGCATCTTCTATAAGTTTTCCTGCAAAGTGCCCCTCGGGTCTTTTGAAAGTACTTCCTGCGCTCGGATAGTTAAGGGGTTGCTTATCGACACGCATTTTTGTTACTTCTCTTACCCTTTTTTCAATTTCTTCTCTACTTCCTTTTTCTAAAATCAGGGTTGCACCTAAAACTACAAGGTTCTCTTTTGAAAAAAGGGTTTCCCTGTATTTCATTTCTATATCTTTAATTTTTAAAGTTTCAATTTCGCCCGATTTATTTATAAAAGTAACATCATAAAGCACATCTTTAATTTCTCTTCCGTAAGCACCTGCGTTCATATAAATCGCTCCTCCGAGACTTCCCGGTATTCCTGAAAGTTCTTCAAAGCCTTTTAACTCTTCTTTAGTTAAAATGTTTGAAATTTTTTTAAGGCTAATCCCTGCATCTGAAATAATTTTGTTCCCCGAAACAGTTGCATTTGAAAACTGAGTGCCTATCTTTACAATAACACCTCTGAACCCTTCGTCATTTACGAGTAAATTCGAGCCGTTGCCTATTACAAAATAATTTATGTTATTTTCTTTTAAGAATTTTATAAGGCGTACTATTTCTTCTCTGCTTTCAGGCATAACAAGATAATCGGCATTGCCTCCGATTTTAAAAGTAGTATGATTTTTTAAAGGTTCATTTATAAGAATATTCTTCTTGTCTGTAATATTTTTTAATTCGGATAAAATATTCACGAAAGTCTCCCTTTCTTCATTGCCAGATAATTTTCAAACGATTCCAAACTTCTGTTTATTATAAGTTCTTTTGGGAAATTAACTTTTGAAATAAGGTCGAACGCCTTATCATAATCGCCTATCATAGTTGCAATATGGGCATCGGAAGAAACCGTAATAAACACTCCCATTTCCTTGCAAAGACGCGCAACCTCAAGGCAGTTTTCTTCACTGCCAGGGCGTATATGAAATGAATTGTTATTTATTTCGATAACTTTATTAAATTCCTTGGCTTTTTTCACTATCAGTTCATAATCGCATTTATATTTTGGTTGACCTATATGTGAAAGGCAGTCAATATACGGATTTTCTAATACTTTAACATATCCATTATTTATAAATTCCTCTGAAAGTTTATAATCCCACAGGTTATGGAATCCTGCCATTACCCAGTCAAGCCGTTTTAAGTAACTCTCATTTAAATCTACACTGCCCTCATCGTCAAGTATATTAAGTTCTGCACCTTTATATATTCTTACATTATGAAAAACTTTGGGCACAATGTCAAGGTTATAAAAGTGAAAAAGATTGTTAAAAGGAGACAGTTTCGGACCGTGGTCGGTTATTGCTATACCTTTAAGCCCTTTTCTTTCTGCCTCTTTTGCATTTTCTTCTATAGTTGAATAAGCATGCTCGCATATTACGCTGTGAATATGTGTATCAACCTGTATGCTATACATTTTTAGCGTCTTCCTCCATTTTTTTCATAAGACGGTTGTTAAGTTCTTCCGCAGGATTATATCCTAATTTTTTCTGCCTGTTATTCATTGCCGCAACTTCTAAAACAACGGCAAGATTTCGCCCCGGACGAACGGGAATATTAAGGCACGGAACCTGAAGACCCAATATATCTATATATTCGGTAACAAGACCTAAACGGTCATACTGTTTGTTTTCTTTCCACACTTCAAGATTAACAACAAGGTCTATTTTTTCCGTTTCTTTAATAGCACCCATACCGAATATTCTTCTTACATCTACAATGCCTATACCTCGAAGTTCAATAAAGTGCTTTATTATATCGGGAGAATTTCCAACCAATGTTTTATCCGATACTCTTTTAATTTCAACCGCATCATCTGCAACCAGTCTGTGACCTCTTTTTACAAGTTCAATCGCGGTTTCGCTTTTTCCTACACCGCTTTCCCCTAAAATAAGCATACCTTCCCCGTAAACTTCAACAAGAACGCCGTGTCTTGTGATACGAGGTGCAAGTGCAACACTTAAATAACCAATAACTGCTGCCATAAATTTAGAGGAAGATTCACTTGTTCTGAGTACAGGAATATTATTTGTTTTAGCACCTTCCACTATTTCGGGAAAAACTTCCTGACCTCTTGTTATAATAATTGCAGGAACATTATATTCCGCAATTTTCTTTATAGCATTAAATCTTTCTTCGCTTGAAAGTTTAGAAAGGTAAGTATATTCAACTCTTCCTAAAATCTGAATTCTTTCGTTCTGAAAGTATTCGAAAAAACCTGCGATAGGAAGCCCCGGTCTGTTTAATTCAGTACTTGTAATCTTTCTTTTTGAAAAATCGCATCCCTCATATACAACTTCAAGATTAAATTCTTCTTTTAGTTGCTCTAAGGTTACGAAAAATAGTGATTTATTTTCCATTATTCGTTCACCTTTATTATTGACTCATCATTATATATCCAGTCTCTTACATTAGTAATTGTATATTCATCCTTATCGCTTCTTGCGATAACTCTTTCTATACCTGCATTTATTATAAGTCTTTTACACATTGAACAGCTTGTAGCATTTTTAACAAGTTCGCCTGTTTCCATTTCCTTGCCAACAAGATACAAAGTTGCGCCAATCATATCTTTTCTTGGTGCGCTTATTATTGCATTGGCTTCTGCATGAACAGAACGGCAAAGTTCGTATCTTTCACCACTTGGAATATTAAGTTCCATACGCGCACAGGAATTTAAATCAATACAATTCTTTCTGCCTCTTGGCGCACCGGTATAGCCTGTTGAAATAATTTCATCGTTGTTTACAATAATTGCTCCGTAATTTCTTCTTAAGCAAGTACCTCTTTCAAGCACAGCCTGTGCAATATCAAGATAATAGTTAATTTTACATTTTCTTTCCATAATAGCAACCCCTCTTTTTAGGCACTCGGGAGTTGAACCCCATATGCCTTAAATATGTTAAATTTTAATATTTTTAATTTGTCGTCCTCGAAAGGCTTATCTTTTTTCTACTACCACCAGAATCGGCGGGTAGTTTATTTGATTTATAAAATTATGCATAAGCACTGAAAACTTTTTATTGTTAAGTCTTTCAAAATATTTTATAAGTTCATCTCTTTCGTGAAATCCCGAATCTCCTCCGTGATAGATTATTACTGCAATTATCCCGTCATCCGAAAGAAGTTCCAAAGATTTTTCTATTGCAACAATTGTGGTTTCAGGAGTAGTCATAATTTCGTGGTTTCCCTTTGGAAGATACCCCAGATTAAAAACAACCGCCTTTACCTCTTCGTTTACATATTTTGAAAGTTCAGAATGAGAGTCAAGGTTTAAATAAACTCCTTTTTCCATATTATGAGATTTAAGTAAATTAAGAGTGTTATCCAAAGCAACTTTCTGAATATCAAAACCGAAAACTTTTCCGTTATCTCCAACAAGTTCTCTTAAGAACAAAGTGTCGTACCCGTTTCCGCAAGTTGCGTCAATAACAGTATCGCCGGATTTTACAACTTTTTTAAGATAGTCTTTACATAAACTTAATGAATTACCAAGCATTTTATCACCCTTTTTTATATTCCGAAAGTAATCTGAGAAGAATCGGGAATGCCTTTAAAGCAATTGTGATTGTCAAGCATATCAACAACCGACTGCCCTACTTTTGCTCTTACCATAAAATCTTCTTTGGTAAAGAATTCCTGTTCGTCACGCGCCGCTTTGATATTTTGTGCAGCAGAAAGGCCAAGACCTTTTATAGATGTGAACGGAGGTCGGATTTTACCGTCTTCCACTTTGAAATTTTTATCATCAGATTTATATAAATCAACAGGTAAGAACTCTATTCCTCTTTCATACATTTCTTTACATATCTCTAAAATTATTATAATATTCTTTTCTTTTGCAGACGGTTTTGGAATTTTATAATAATCAGAAAGCACAGATTCTATTTTTTCTTTGCCCTTTGTCATAATATCTGCATCAAAATCATCTGCTCTTACTGAATAGTAAGCAGTATAGTATTCTATTGGATAGTGAACTTTATAATACGCAACACGAAATCCCATAGTAACATACGCAACAGCGTGTGCTTTAGGGAACATATACTTAATCTTCTTACACGATTCGATATACCACTCGGGAACACCGTGTTCACGCATTTGGGCTTCGTCCTCTTCTTTTAGACCTTTTCCTTTACGAACCTGTTCCATAATTGTAAAAGATCTTTTCGGAGGAAGCCCTTTTAGCATAAGATAAGTCATAATATCGTCACGGGTACATATTGTTTCTTCAAACGGTGCAATTTTATTTTTAACAATATCCTGAGCGTTGTTAAGCCATACATCTGTTCCGTGGGCAAGGCCTGAAATTTTAACAAGACTGGCAAAAGATTTAGGCTGAATATCCTCAAGCATCTGCCTTGCAAAACTTGTTCCGAATTCAGGCACACCGTAAGTACCTGTTTTAGATCCTATTTGTTCTTCGGTAACACCAAGTGCTTTGGGAGATGTAAAAAGGCTCATTGTGTCCTTATCCCCGAGCGAGATAGTCTGGGGGTCTAAACCTGTTAAATCTTTTAACATTTTAAGCATGGTAGGGTCATCATGACCGAGAATATCAAGTTTTAACAGTGTATCGTGAAGTTTATGATAATCAAAGTGAGTGGTTATAATACCACTTTCTTTATCATTTGCAGGATGCTGAATAGGAGTAAAGTCATACACATCGTCTTCTTTGGGAACAATCATAATACCACCCGGGTGCTGACCTGTTGTTGCTTTTGCACCTGTGCAGGCAACAACCAGCCTTTCAAGTTCTGCGTTGTTCATTATTCTTCCGCGTTCTTCGTAATAATTTTTTACATAACCGAATGCGGTTTTATCTGCGATTGTACCTATAGTCCCTGCTCTGAAAACATGGCCTTCGCCAAATAATTCCTCAATGTATTTATGAGCAGTACCCTGATATTCTCCCGAAAAGTTAAGGTCAATATCAGGTTCTTTATCCCCGTCAAACCCTAAGAATGTTTCAAAAGGAATGTCGTGACCGTCTTTTTTCATTATTTTTCCACATTTCGGGCATAGTTTGTCAGGCATATCGCATCCTGACGAGAAACTTCCGTCCTCAATGAATTCTGAATGTTTACACTCTTCGCATATATAGTGAGGGCATAGAGAATTAACCTCTGTTATCCCTGACAAAAACGCAACAAAAGAAGAGCCGACAGAACCCCTTGACCCAACAAGGTATCCGTCACTTAAAGATTTTTTAACAAGTTTTTCTGCAATAAGATACATAACTGAAAAACCGTTATTTATAATAGAATTAAGTTCCTTTTCCATTCTTTTTTCTACTATTTCAGGAAGAGGATTGCCGTATATTTCATACGCTTTTTTATAAGACATATTCTTTATATCATCTGCAGCGCCCTCAATAACAGGCGGATGTTTTACCGATGGTACAGGTTCAAAAGTTTCTTCAATTAAATCTACTATATCATTAGGATTTTTTACAACTACCTCATACTTTGTCTTATCGTCAAGATAGAAAAATTCTTCCAACATTTCGTTTGTTGTACGATAATATAGAGGTGGTTGGTTATCTGCATCTTTAAACTTTTTGCCCGACATAAGAATAGAACGGTAAAGCGCACCCTGAGGGGTAAGGAAATGAACGTCCCCAGTTGCTACAACTTTTTTATCAAGTTCTTTTCCTAAATCAATTATTTTTTTGTTAAGTTCTATAAGACCTTCTTTATCGGCTACAGTATTATTTTCAATTAAGTACTGATTATTTCCCAAAGGCTGAATTTCAAGATAGTCATAAAATTTAGCAATGTTTATAAGGTCACCGTATGGTTTTCCCGAAAGAATCGCACGATAAAGTTCCCCCGCTTCGCAGGCAGAACCTATAATAAGCCCTTCTCGGTGCTTTATAAGTTCGCTTCTTGGAATTCTCGGAGTTCTGTAATAATAATCTATATGCGATTTACTTATAAGTTTATAAAGATTTTTAAGCCCAGTTTTATCCTTTACAAGAATAATTATATGGTAAGCCGTTCCCTTGTATGACGGCTCAGTTCCTTCGGCTACTATACCCGTATTTATATCCGAAATATCTTCAATATTCCTTTTCTTTAACATTTCTATAAATTTGATAAATACCGCGGCCGTCGCTTCGGCATCATTTACTGCCCTGTGATGCCCGTTAAGTTCAACTTTAAGATGCTCACATACTATGTTTAATTTATGCTTTTTAAGTTCGGTAAGAAGAACTCTTGAAAGAGCAAGAGTATCTACTGATGTAGGTGTATAATCTATATTAAGATTTTCGGCATTCTGTTTTATAAAAGATACGTCAAAATCCGCATTATGTGCAACAAGCGGTGCATCAGCACAAAAGGCAAGAAAATCTTTTAACACATCATCAATCAAAGGTGCATCTTTAACCATATCATTTGTAATTCCCGTAAGTTCAGAAATCTTTAATGGAATTTCAACCTGAGGGTTTACAAAGGAAGAAAATCTGTCGATAACTTCTCCACCCTTTATCTTACACGCGCCTATTTCGGTTATTTTATTTTCGGTAGCAGAAAAACCTGTTGTTTCAATATCAAAAACAACAAACTCTCCGTCTAAACTCTGGCTTTTTGCACCTTTTACGATTTCTGCCATATCGTTAACAAGATATCCTTCAACCCCGTAAACAAGTTTTAAGCCTTTCTTTTTGCAGATTGAATAAGCATCAGGGAATGCTTGTACAACCCCGTGGTCAGTAAGCACCAGCGCTTTATGCCCTAAATTTGTAAGATAATCAGCATATTCTTCTACGGTATTTATACCGTCAATAGCGCTCATATTGGTATGCAAATGTAGTTCTACTCTTTTTTCGGGGGCATTATCAACCTTAACTTCTTTTTTCTTCTTTTCTAAATTTTTAAGTTTAGCATCAAGGACAATTTCTCTTAAATATTTATCGTATATCATTTCCCCTGAAATTTTAAGACAATCGCCTTTTTTGAATTCAGCTTGGAAATCGTCTAAAACTTCAAGTTTATCCATAATCTGACAAATGCAGGAATTTTTATAGTCGGTTACATAAAAAGTAATTTTCCCTTTTGTCGAATTATTAAAATCTTTTCTTTCAATTTTAAATATTTCACCCTCAATTTCAACCTTTCCGCTTTCGGCGCTTAAAGATGAAATTTCGCATTTAGCATAGGAAATCTTATTAAAAGATGTATATGTTTTTTTAACAGGTTCTTCCTTTTTAGGCTTCTCATAAGCAGGGGGCATTTTTTCAATTCGCTCTAATATTTCCTGTTGCTTCTCTATATGAATTTTATTTTTTTCTTCAACCGACATAGGTTTAGAATTTGATATAAATTTTACATTAAAAGATAAAGAGAACTCATCTGAAATAAGAGATGCTATTGCTTTATCAAGTTCGTTGTAAATAAGTATATCAACACCATTTCCTTTTAAATTTATATTAAGGGTATCGCCGTCTATACTAAGAGTGGAATCCTTAACAAAATAATAAAGGTGCATATATTTTTTTTCTATGTAAAATAAAATCTCTTTATAGTAACTCTCATTAAATAATTCTTTATCATAACGGGTAAATACTTTTACCGCATTTAACTGATAAACATCTTTGATGTCCATAGCAACATTAAATATCAGTTCTTTGCCTATAATTCTGCCAGAGTTTAAATATATTTCCGCTTTTCTTAACTCTTTATTTAAAAGTATATTTTTAATTTCTGCTTCATCAAAGATTTCTTTACTGTTTATAAGTTTTTGAGATTTATTAAATATCTCGCTTAACTTCATATCATTTTCCTTCCAAACTACATTTTGTTAATTTCGCCAAGTAAAACCTCGACAATTTCTTCTTCTTTAATTTTGCGTATTATTTCGCCTTTTTTAAAAAGCACCGCGCATCCGTCTCCACCTGCTATTCCGATATCCGCTTCCTTTGCTTCCCCCGGACCGTTTACAACGCATCCCATAACTGCAACGGTTATAGGCTTTTTAATATTCTCTACTGCATCGGTTACTATATTTGCTATTTTTATTAAATCAATCTTTGTTCTTCCACAAGTAGGGCAAGACACTACATTTACAGAGTTTTCTAAAAGCCCGACAGCATTTAAAATTGATTTTGCCGCTTTGATTTCTTCTACAGGGTCGGCTGTAAGCGAAACTCTTATAGTATCGCCTATACCGTCAAGTAAAAGTGAGCCTATACCAACAGCTGATTTAACTATACCATTATAAGTTGTTCCCGCTTCGGTTATCCCTAAATGCAACGGATAATCAAACTTTTCTTTAAAAAGGCGGTAACTGTCAACAGTAAGTCGGGTATTTGAACATTTTAGTGAAACAACAATATTGTCATAATCGCATCTGTTTACCAAATCAATATGAGTTTTAGCAGATTCAACTAACGCTTCAGGGCAGATTTTACCATACTTTTCTAAAATACTTTTATCCAAAGACCCTGCGTTAACACCTATTCTTAAAGGAATATTCCTTTCTTTCAAGGCTTTAACTACTTCACAAACTCTGTCAAACCAACCTATGTTTCCGGGGTTTATTCTTACCTTGTCAACCCCTGCTTTAACCGCTTCTATTGCAAGACGCCAGTCAAAATGAATATCGGCAACAAGAGGAATTTTTATCTTCTTTTTAATTTCTCTTATTGCTTCGCAAGATTCCATATCAGGCACGGTACAGCGCACAATATCGCATCCTGCCTCTGTAAGTTCATCTATTTGTTTTACTGTTTTTTTAACATCTTTTGTATCTGTATTAGTCATAGACTGAATAAGAATTTTTTCGCCATCGCCTATAAACAAATTTCCAATTTTAACTTTCATTTTAAAGATGCATTCCTTTCACTGTATTCAGGGCACAAAATAAATTATAAATTCAAAATACCAAGCATTTTGGTTCCGTACCTCTTCACTTTTCACTTTTACACGTGGGGATAGGTAAAAAGCTTCAGAATGGATGAATTTAGCCAAAATCCTTGATTTTGGGTTACCCGAAGGCGTATTAAGATACGTCGAGTGGCTAAATTCGTTCATAGCAAACAGCGTTATAAATTGCAAAGATTTTGTAAAAATCTTTACCTTTTTAAATAAAAACGATATTAGTTTTATACCGAACTATTTATAAAACCTGCTTTTTGCGGTCTGGAGTTTTTTAACATCCCCTTTTATACCTACTTTATAAAAATTCTTATAATATCATTTCCTGTTACATAAATCATAAGAAGAATTAACAATAAAAATCCTACCGCGTGGATTATTCCCTCATATTTAGGGGATATAGGTTTTCTTATAATAAACCCAACTATTATAAATAAAATTCTGCCTCCGTCAAGCGCCGGGATTGGTAGAAGATTAAAAATCCCTAAATTTATAGTAATAAGTGCCATTAAATATAAAAGATAGGAAAATCCTGTTTTGGCAGCAGTATTTATTTCATTTACTATTCCGACAGGTCCTGAAAGATTGTTTATAGATGCTTTTCCCGTTATAAGTTCCTTTAAGGATAAGAAAATTGATTTTCCTATAAACACCGACTCGTAAAAAGAATATTTTAAAGTATTAAAAAATGTTCTTTCTACTGTTCCGAATTCAATGCCGATAAGTTTATGCGAACCCTCTTCACTGCTTTCTTTTATGATGTTTCCACTCTCATCTAAAAGATAACTTTTAGGGGTAACTAAAAAATCAAGTTTTTCATTTCCCCTTTTAACTGTAATTTCCATAGACTCTTTATCGTTATATACGCTAAAATCAGAACGGATATTTACTTTATGACCGTTCAGAGAAATAATTTTATCTCCTGCCCTTAAGCCTTCAGTGTAGGCAGGTGTGCCATCTATTACTTTTGCAATATCAAGTGTGGCATAAGGAGCGGAAGAAAATCCTGCATTAAGGCTAAACACAACCAAAAATCCTAAAATCAAATTCATAATTGCCCCTGCAGATAAAATTATAAGCCTTTTTATTTTTGATTTATTTGAAAAGGCACGGGGATTGTCACTCTCGCCGTCTTCCCCTTCAAGTTTGCAATATCCGCCCATAGGAATTAAACGGAGAGAATACAAAGTTTCGCCTATCTGCTTTTTAAATATTTGAGGTCCCATACCTATTGCAAATTCTATAACATAAACATCAAAAAGTTTGGCAAATATAAAATGCCCTGCTTCGTGAACAAAAATTATTACTGAAAAAAGAAGTATTGCATAAATAACTGTAAGTATCGCGGTCAATTTAAGTCCTCCAAAAATTTAATGGTTTTTAGTTTTAATTCTTCATCAAGTTTAATAGTATCGCAAAGTGATAAGTCTTCACATTTTTTATGTGATTCAAGCATTTTTTCAACTGTTCTTTCAATATCCAAAAAGCCTATCTTTCCTTTCAGAAAATAAGAAACGGCTACTTCATTTGCGCTATTTAAACAAAGAGGCATAGTTCCGCCCTCATTCATTGCATAAAGCGCTAATTTAAGGCAACCAAAAGTATCCATATCAGGCTTATAAAAAGTAAGGTTCGGATATTTTAAAAAGTCTAAAGACTCTACTTCGCATTCTTCCCTTTGGGGATAGGTAAGTGCAAACTGAATAGGAAGTTTCATACTTGGAACACCCATTTGCGCTATTATTGAATTATCACAATATTCCACCATTGAATGAACAACACTTTCCCTGTGGATAACAACATCAATATTTTTTATATCAAAAAGCCATCTTGCCTCAATTACTTCAAAGCCTTTATTCATTAAAGTTGCAGAATCTATCGTAATTTTAGCACCCATATCCCAGTTAGGATGTTTAAGTGCATCTTTTACGGTAACATTTTTTAATTCTTCTTTTGTTTTATTAAAAAACGGACCTCCCGATGCAGTAAGAATAAGTCTTTTTACCTTTTTTATATCATTCCCCATAAGAGATTGAAATATTGCACCGTGTTCACTGTCAACAGGAATTATTTCGGCATCATTCTTTTTTGCGCAATCGGTAACAAGTTTCCCTGCCGCAACTAAAGTTTCCTTGTTGGCAAGGGCGATTTTCATCTTGTTTTTTATGCCGTAAATTGTTGGTGCAAGTCCGATACTGCCTACTACTGATGTAAGAAGAGTATCTGCGTCACCACTTATTGCAAAGTTGCATAATTCTTCATTTCCGCCCGTAACTTTAATATCGGTATCGGAAAGCCTTACTTTTAAGTCACTTAAAAGTTCTTTATTATTTATATGACAGTATTTAACGTTAAATTCCCTTGCCTGCTTTTCTAATAAGTCAATATTATTATTTGCCGAAATTCCGTTAACTTTAATATTTCTTTCTTTGCAGACTTCTAAAGTTTGTGTTCCTATTGACCCTGTTGAGCCTAAAATATTTATAACCTTTGTTTTCAATTCAATCAATCCTTAGCATTCGTTTTTTAAAATTACAAACTATCCAATTATAAGTTTAAGGCAGATAAATATACAAGGAGAAGTCAGAATAAGAGAATCGAAACGGTCTAACGCTCCTCCGTGACCAGGCATTAAATTGCCAAAATCCTTTATGCCGTTTTCTCTTTTCATTAAAGATGCGAGTAAATCCCCCATCTGAGAAGTTACCGATGTAAAAACTGCAATAATAACAAACCATAGTGTATTAACATTTATATTCCATATACCCTTTAACATATATGAATAGACTACATATCCGAGTACTGCACCGATAACGCCCGAAATTGCTCCCTCAACCGTCTTTTTAGGACTTACCTGAGGGCATAATTTATTTTTACCGAAGAAATATCCACCAAAATATGCAAAAGTATCAGTAAGCCATGCGGATATGAATGGAAGCCATACATAATATGCACCGTTTTCCATATTTCTTATGTAAGACAATGTTGAGAAGGAAAAAGGAATAATAAGAGTTAAAAATAAAACTGTAAATATATCTTTAGTTGTAATCTCATTATGTTTTTTAAGAAGAAAGGCTATATAAAGTGTAATGACTAAAAATAAGAGCAAGTAAATAATTTCACCCTTTAAATAATTCGCCCATGCAAAAATTACAGATACTGCACATCCTGATATAACAAAAATTTTATATTTGTTATATCCGAATGCTTTCAATCCTTCATAAACTGCAATAGAAGATATAAGTGCAACAGATACTGTAAGAACTGCTTTCCCTGCAAACATTACAAACAGCATTATAATAAGCCCTATTCCCGCAGAAATCAATCGTGTTGCCATTTTTAAACTCCTCCAAATCTCCTGTTTCTTTGCTGATATTCTATAATTGCCCTCTCTAACATTTCGGGTGTAAAATCAGGCCACAAAATATCTGAATAATAAAACTCGGTATAAGCACACTGCCAAAGTAAAAAATTAGAAATCCTTTGTTCACCGCTTGGCCTTATCATTAAATCAGGGTCTTTAAGACCTTTAGTGTATAAATGGTCGCTTACCATTTTTTCATCTATATCTGAAATTTCAATCTTGCCGTCTTTTGCAAGGGTTGCAATTTCTTTTACTGATTTTATTATTTCGTCACGGCTTCCGTAATTTATGGCAAAATTAAAGGTAAACCCTGTATGAGAAAACTGAGAAGAATATTCTTCTATTTCTCTCATGCTTTCTTTTAGTTCATCACTAAGAGGCGTCTTATCCCCTATAAAACGCACAACACAATCTCGATTACCCATAAGAGCACGGTAATCCTTTAATTTTTCTTTGAAAAGTTTAAATAATGCTTCAACCTCATTTTTAGGTCTTTTCCAGTTTTCAGTCGAAAAAGCATATAAAGTCAGGGTTTTAATTCCTGTATCATAACAATAATGGGCAATATTTTTAACATTGTCCGCCCCTTTGTAATGACCTGCGGTCCTTGGCAGGCCTCTTTTTTTCGCCCATCTTCCGTTTCCGTCCATAATTATTGCTATATGGGAGGGAAGATTTTCTTTGTCTAATTTATATGTACTCATTTATATGACTCCTAAAATTATAATTTACAACATCTAATAATCTCGTTGCGTTAGCAACATATCGCATCCACAGGATATATCGCATCGAAGATATATCGCATCCGCAAGGATATATCGCAATCGACATCAACAAAAATCCTTTTTTCAGCGTTAGTGGCGGGTTAGGATAGCTCTAAATTACTTCAAAATATATCTTTGCAATCATAAATATTCCAAGCCCTAAAAACAAATATGCCATCCATTTTGTTGTGGTATAGTACCAGTCAGAAGGCTGGGCATCAGATATGTTTGATATTGCATTCATATAAGTTATCTCAAAAAGTATATCAGGATGAAACAGGGAGGTATAAAACATAACAGGAATAATAACAAGAAGCAAAAAGAACAGTATAAGTCCTACACCTAAATTTCCCATCGCCTTTACCGAAACAAAGAAAAGGGGTGCAACTATTATAAAATAAATTACCAGCAAAGAATAATTTACAATATTTATTATTTTTTCTTTTATTTCAAGTTTTCTAAAAAACTTCTCACTTGTTTCTTTGCTTATTTCATTATCCAAAATATTATAACATTTTTCACAAACATTGACACTATTTGGATTTTCATATCCGCACTTTTTACATTCTTTCATAATAGCAATCCTTTCAATACTCTTTAATACAACTTGATTTATGATTTTGTCAAGTTACGGACAAAAAATTTGACGATATACTCACTTCGCTCGTGCGATATATTTGCTACTCAAATGCGATATAACTCTGCTTTGCTCCGTTGCGATATGATATAAATTCCTCAATCTCGTCCCGAAGAGACATATCGCATCGAAGATATATCGCGTACATAGTACATATCGCAAATTCCGCAAGGAATTTATATCGCTGAATTCAAGTTCCACTTGAATTCATTATACCACATCCGCTACCCTTAATTCAATAGATACTTTTAAATTTAAAAAACAATCCATAATATTTTGACAAAAAGTTTACAATGTGATATTATTTTCTTGGTGATAGTATGAAAAAAGTAATTGTTGTAACGGGTGCATCAAGAGGGATAGGAAAAGGGATAAGTGAATATTTTTTAGAAAAAGGGCATATTGTTGTAGGAATTTTTAATAAAAGTTTAAAAGAGGCTCTTTTAATAAAAGAAAAATATCCTTTATTTATCCTTAAAAAAACTGATGTGACAAGTGAATATGAAATTAAAAAAACAGTTAGTGAAATTATAGAAGAATATGGAAAAATTGACTGTCTTATAAACAATGCAGGTATATCAAAGACAGGTCTTTTACAGGACGCAACTTTGGAAGATTATAATGAAATTTTTGACGTTAATGTTAAAGGTACTTTTCTTTTTACAAAGGAAGTTTTACCTTCAATGATAAGTAAAAAGTGCGGAAAGATTATAAACATATCATCTATGTGGGGAATTACGGGTGGCGCTTGTGAAATTCTTTACTCTGCTTCAAAATCTGCAATAATCGGTTTTACAAAAGCACTTGCAAAAGAGGTTGCGCCATCAAATATAAATGTTAACTGTATTGCTCCCGGGGTTATTAAAACAGATATGTTAAATAATTTATCTGAAGATGATCTTGAAGCGTTAAAAGAAGAAACGCCGCTTGGGAAAATAGGAACACCACTTGATATTGCCAAAGTATGTTATTTTCTTTTTTCTGAAAGTTCTGATTTTATTACAGGGCAGGTATTAAGTGTTGACGGTGGAATGGTGATATAATATATGCCGAGTGTTCATAAAGAACACTCGGCAGTTTTATTCGCCGTACGGCGAGTGATATTTGCCTTTGGCAAGTTATATTGCTTCGCAGTTATATTGTCTGCGACAGTTTATTTATTTCTAAAACCTGAAATCCCTTTCCCCGTTTGCTATCTTTACAATGTTTTCTTTAGCAATTTTTCTTGCCTTCTCGTTAGGGATTTTTTCAAGTTCTTCCATAATCATTTTGTCCCCTGCGTTTCGGGTATCATTCGTTGCATAATCTAAAAGATACTCTTTTAAAGTCATAAGTGCGTTCGGGTGGCAACAATTCTGAATCTGCCCTGATTTTGCAAGGCTCATAAATCTGTCCCCCGTTCTTCCCTCTCTGTAACAAGCAGTACAGAAAGACGGTATATATCCTGCCTTTATAAGCCAGTTAACAACTTCGTCTAAAGTTCTGTTATCGCTTATATCAAACTGAGAAGAATCTTCCTGCTCATGAACATTTTCTTCACTATAACCGCCAACGCTGGTTTTAGATGCGCCGCTAAGTTGTGACACGCCAAGTTTTAAAACTTTTTCTCTTACCTCTTTGCTTTCTCTTGTTGAAACAATCATTCCTGTATAAGGAACTGCTAATCTTATTATTGCACAGATTTTAGCAAAAATATCGTCCGAAATTCCATTATCAAACTGATCAGTGTTTACACCTGTCGCCTTTTTAATTCTTGGAACACTTATCGTATGAGGACCGACACCGAATACCGCTTCCAAATGTTCTGCGTGCATAAGTAGTGCCGCAAGTTCATAACGATAAAGTTCAAGGCCGAAAAGAACTCCAAGACCAACATCGTCAATTCCGCCCTCCATCGCCCTGTCCATCGCTTCAGTATGGTAGGCATAGTTATGTTTAGGGCCTGTCGGATGAAGTTTTTCATAACTTTCTTTGTGGTAAGTTTCCTGAAACAGAATATATGTTCCTATACCTGCATCTTTTAATTTTTTATAATTTTCAACGGTAGTTGCGGCAATATTAACATTAACTCTTCTTATTGCCCCGTTTTTATGCTTGATTTTATATATCGTATCAATTGATTCTAAGATATATTCAATCGGGTTATTGACAGGGTCTTCCCCCATCTCTATCGCAAGACGTTTATGCCCCATATCCTGAAGAGCAATAACCTCTTTTTCTATTTCTTTTTGAGTAAGTTTTCTTCTGGCAATTAAACTGTTGCCATAATGATACGGACAGTAAACGCAACCGTTAACACAGTAATTTGACAGATATAAAGGTGCAAACATAACAATTCTGTTGCCATATATTTCTTCTTTTATTTTATTGGAAAGAGTGTATATTCTTTCGTTTATCTTAAGGTCATCACATGCTAAAAGCACGCTTGCCTCTTTATGCGAAAGGCCCTTTTTTCCCTCTGCCTTTTTTAAGATTGCCTCTATTAACTCTATGTTGTCTTTATTTTCATCGGCATACTTTAAAGTCGCTAAAACTTCCTCGTGGTCAATAAATTCTTCTGCCTTTTTTGATTTTACATTATACATTGTGTTACCTCTTTTTCCATAATAAAATCATCCATAAAAAAACCATTGCCTATATCGGCTTTTTGTTCTTTTATAACTTTAAATCCAAAATGCTTGTAGATGCCAATAGAGGATTCATTCTCTTTGTTTACAGTAAGATAAATACTCTTAAGATTATGTGTCAAACAATATTCGATGAGAAACTCAAACACATATCTTCCATATCCTTTATTTCTTTTTTCTTTTAAGATATAAAATTTACTTAAAAATAATCTGCCGTTTTCTTTTTTTATACTGATATAACCTAAAGGGCAATTATCATAAAGTATATAATATTCGTATCCCTCATTTGTAATCTGATTAAATACAGCACTTTCAGACTGGAATTTATCAGTCATATAATCAATCTGCTCTTTTGTAAGAATTTTTATATAATATTCTTCCCAGATTGTCTTTGCAAGTTTTTCAATCAAAGCACTGTCATCTTTACTCAATGCTTTTTTGATTTGAAATGCCATTTTACATGCCTTCTTTTACAGTTTTAACAATATTATCCTTAGAAAGACCGTATAGTTTAAGAACTTCCAAAGCAGGACCTGACTGACCGAACACGTCATTAACGCCCACTCTTAAAACTTTTGTCGGACATTCTTCGCAAACCACTTGGGAAACAGCATCACATAAACCACCGATAATATTATGCTCTTCACAGGCAACAATAAATTTTGTTTCTTTTGCGGCTTTTACTATTATTTCTTTATCTATTGGTTTTAGAGTATGAATGTTTATAACTCTTGCAGAAATTCCATCTTTCTCAAGTTCTTTTGCGGCTTCTAACGCTTCTCCTACCATAAGACCTGTAGCAATAATTGTAACATCAGATCCATCTTTTAAAGTTACGCCTTTACCTATTTCAAATTTATAATCGGGATTATCGTTTATAACGGGAACTGCAAGTCTTCCAAATCTTAAATAGCAAGGTCCGTTATAGTGATATGCGGCTTTAACCGCTTCTTTAGTTTCCACATCGTCAGAAGGGCAGATAACAACCATTCCAGGAATACTTCTCATTAGCGCAAAGTCCTCATTACATTGATGACTTGCACCGTCTTCACCAACGGAAATACCGCCGTGGGTTGCTGCAATTTTAACATTAAGACGGGTATAACCTACAGAGTTTCTTATCTGTTCAAATGCTCTGCCTGCTGCAAACATTGCAAAACTTGAAGCAAATACTACTTTGCCTGTTGAGGCAAGACCTGCCGCAACGCCTATCATATTACCCTCTGCTATACCGCAGTCGATAAATCTATCAGGAAATTCTTTTTTAAATTTTATAGTTTTTGTTGCTTCTGCCAAGTCAGCATCCATAACAACAAGATTATCATATTTAGCGCCAAGTTCTTTTAAAGTTTCGCCATAACTATCTCTGGTTGCAATTTTTTTAACTTCGCTCATTACTGTACACCCCCGTTAAGTTCTGCCATTGCCATTTTATATTCTTCTTCGTTAGGTGCTTTACCGTGCCATGAACACTGGTCTTCCATAAAGGATACACCTTTTCCTTTTATAGTTTTTGCAATAATGGCAGTCGGTTTATCATTTTCTTTTGAAAATTCGTCAAACGCTTTTTCTATTTCGTAAAAATCATGGCCGTCAATTTCTATAGTATTAAACCCGAAGGCTTCAAACTTTTCTTTTAAAGGATAAGGGGAATTAACTTCACTAAGTCTTCCGTCAATCTGCAAATCGTTATTATCAAGTATTACGCAGATATTAGTAAGTTTTTTACCTGCTATAAATAAAAGTGCTTCCCAGACCTGACCTTCGTGAATTTCTCCGTCGCCTAAAAGAGTATATACTTTATAATCTTTTCCTGACATTTTCGCACTCATTGCCATACCTGCAGCTGCAGATATTCCCTGACCTAAAGAACCTGAAGACATATCTACTCCCGGAACTTTATTCATATCAGGATGCCCCTGAAGATAAGAACCTGTTTTCCTTAAAGTTTTAAGGTCTGAAACAGGGAAAAAGCCTTTGTTAGCAAGAACAGAATAAAGAGCAGGTGCGCAATGCCCTTTTGATAAAACAAAACGGTCCCTGTCTTCCCAGTCAGGTTCAGACACCTTTATATTCATTCTTTCAAAATACAAATATGTAACAATGTCCGCACAGGATAAAGAACCGCCTGGATGGCCGCATTTTGCACAAAATGTAGATTCGATTATCCCCTTACGCGCTTCATTCGCCATTTTCTTAAGTAAATTTACATCCATTTATTTATCCCCCTAAAGTGTATTTATATCATAAGGCGTTGTCTGATATACATAGTAGTTAAGCCAATTAGAAAAGAACAGACTTGCATTTGAACGCCATTTTAAGACCGGTTTTTTTGTAGCATCATCATCAGGAAAATAGTTCTTAGGAATTTCAATCTTAAGCCCTTTTTCAACATCCCTGTCATACTCTTTTTTAAGAGTATCAGCATCATATTCAAGATGCCCGGTTATAAATATCTGATGACCCCCTTTATTTGAGCAAAGAAGAACTCCCGCTTCATCTGACTCAGCAAGGATTTTAAGATCAGAAATTTCTTTTATATCCTCTTTTTTAACATAAGTATGCCTTGAATGAGGTGCTAAAAACAATTCGTCAAACCCTCTTAGAAGTTTATTGTATTTTCTTAATATTTTATGTTCAAATATACCGAACATCTTAGCGTCAAGCGGATATTTATTTATTCCATAGTGATAAAAAAGCCCTGCCTGTGCACCCCAGCAAATATGCAAGGTAGAATGAACATTAGTTTTTGACCATTCCATTATTTCGCAAAGTTCATCCCAATAGTCAACCTCGCAAAAATCCATCTGCTCAACAGGTGCGCCTGTTATAATCATCCCGTCAAACTTTTCATTTTTAAAATCTTCAAAAGTTCTATAAAAATTAACAAGATGCTCCTGAGGTGTATTTTTCGATTCATACGATTTAGTTGTCATAAAAGATACTTCAACCTGCAAAGGCGTATTCCCTAAAAGCCTTAACAGTTGAGTTTCGGTAACAATTTTTGTAGGCATAAGATTAAGAAGCAAAATCTTAAGCGGACGAATATCCTGCTTAAGCGCTCTTTTGCTTGTCATAACAAATATATTTTCGCCCTCTAATTGTTTCTTAGCGGGTAAATCATCCGGAATTTTAATAGGCATATCATCACTTCCTTAAATCCATACTCGTTTTAAAACTGCATATTTTTATAAATCACATTTAAAAATTTATATATCTATATAATTATACTCTAAAACAATCTTTTTTTCAATGTCAAAAACTATTTTTCGTTAAATATAAGTTCGCATCTGTATATAGGAAATCCCTTCGAAGAAAAGTTTTCTTCGTACTCAGTCATTATATTCCCCTCATAAGAAGAATTATGAAGATCAAGAGTAATATTTCTCATTTTAAGGTTATAATCTGCAAATGAGTTTAGCGAAAATTCAAACAGTTTTCTGTTATCAGTTTTGAAAAACACTTCTCCGCCTTCTGTAAGAAGCGACTCGTACAAAGAAAGGTAATTTTTATGAGTAAGCCTTCTTTTTGCCTGATTGCTCTTTTTCCATGGGTCGCAGAAATTTATATAAATCCTGTCAACCTCGCCGTTAAAATCTTTATCCCTTAAATTATCCACATCGCCCGCAAAAAAACGAACGTTTTCTATCCCTTCTGCCTTTATCTTTTCCATTGCCATAATAATAACATCTATACTTTTTTCTATGGCAATATAGTTTATATCAGGATTTAACTTTGATAAATTAAGCATAAATCTTCCTTTACCGCATCCGATTTCCATATGTATAGGTTTATCGTTTCCAAATATATCTTTAAAGTTTTTTATATTATCAAAATTTTCAATCGCAAGAGAGGAACAGTTTTCATATCTTTCTTCTCTGTGCTTTTTTCTTCGCATTCTCATTTTATTTACATCCTTTTAGTCGTAGGAGTGTCGGACTCCATACGCCTTAAAGTTGTTAGATTTTTGATAGAATTTCCTAAAAAGCCTTGTAAATATTTTAACACA
>JAZOMN010000095.1:0-2284 GCA_045654005.1 Clostridia bacterium | reverse complement strand
GTTTTCCTGTATTCAAACTTAAAATTTCATTTAAGTGTTTTTTCATTTTTATAATTCTTTCGGCGTGAATCTGAATATCTGTAGCCTGACCCTGTGTACCGCCTAAAGGTTGGTGAATCATTATTTCGCTGTTAGGAAGAGCAAATCTTTTACCTTTTGCACCGCTTGATAATAAAAACGCTCCCATACTTGCCGCCATACCAACACATATAGTTGAAACATCAGGTTTTATATACTGCATTGTGTCATAAATAGCCATACCTGCAGTAATTGACCCGCCGGGGCTGTTAATATAAAAACTGATATCTTTTTCAGGATCTTCTCCTTCTAAAAACAATAATTGAGCAACTATTAAACTTGCTGTTACGTCATTAACTTCTTCTGATAAGAAAATTATTCTGTCTTTAAGCAAACGGGAGTATATGTCATACGACCTTTCACCTCTGCTTGTTTGTTCTAAAACGTATGGTACCAATGCCATAATAATCGCCTCCGTTATAAATTAATTATAAGCAGATGTGTTAGTATCCGAACTCGTTTCTTGTCGGATTTTTTCACCACTGCTTCGTTAAAATACTCGCAAATATGTTAATATTCCCTCCGTTTTTGCCTCACATTGACAAAAAAATCCAGGCAATAAATTCGCAGAACCATAAACTTTTAAAATTCGAGATTTTTTTAGGCGGAAGATTTCGATAATACGAGGTATATCAAAATCGACAACGACAAAAAAGCCGGATTTTAAAGGTTTTGGCGGGTTCGGATATTAACACATCTGCTTATAGTTTTGAGGTTTAAAACCAAAATTTTAAACCTCAATTAAATCACTATTTATCTGCTTTTTTAGTTGTTGTTGTTTTCTTGGTTGTTGTCTTTTTAGCAGTTGTTTTTTCTGCTTCCTTTTCCGCTGCTTTTTTAGTTGTAGTAGTTTTTTTAGCAGGTGCTTTTTCTGTTTCTTTTTTAGCAGTTGTTTTCTTTGCGGCAGGTTTCTTTTCTGCTTCTTCTTCAGCAACTGCATTTTCAACTAAGAACTCAACAGTTTTTGACATTTTAAGATCTTCTTTTAAGTCATCAGGATTGATAAACTGTTTAATTTTATCAACTTCCATATTATAACTTTCAGCCATCTTAGCTAATTCTTTTTCAACATCTTTTTCTGAAACTTCGATTTTTTCTTTGATTGCAATTTCAGAAAGCGCTAAAGTCATTTTAACCTGACTTTCTGCTCTGTCTTTAAATTGATTTTTAAATGCAGAGTCAGTCATACCTGTATATTCAAGATATTTTGAAAGTTCCATACCCTGAGACTGAAGTCTGTATGCAAAGTCATTTGCTAAAGATTCACATCTTTCTTCAATCATACAATCAGGAATTTCAACTTTAACAAGGTCAACAACTTTTTCTAAAACTGCATTTTCAAACTCTTGTTTTGTTCTTTGTTTTGCATTTTCAGTTAATTTCTTTTTAATATCTGCTTTAAGTTCTTTAAATGTATCAAATTTACTTACATCTTTTGCAAAATCATCGTCAAGTTCAGGATATTCTTTTTTAGAAATCTTATTTACTTTAATTTTAAATGTTGCATCTTTGCCTTTTAATTCTTCGGCATGATATTCTTCAGGGAATTTTACATTTATTTCAGTTTCACCTAATTTAGCACCAACAAGAGCATCTTCAAATCCAGGAATAAATTGACCTGAACCGATTGTTAAATCAAAGTTTTCACTTTTACCGCCTTCGAAAGCAACTCCTTCGCAGAAACCTTCGTAATCTATATTAACGATATCGCCTTTTTCAACTGCACCGTCTTCTTTTTCAATAATTCTTGCTGTTTTTTCTTTTAATGCATCGATTTCTTTGTTTACTTCATCACTTTTTACAGTATACTCGTTTTTCTGTGCTTTTATACCTTTATATCCTTTTATTTCCACTTCAGGTTTAAGAGTAACTTTTGCAGTAAATACAAAACCTTCTTCTACACTGATGCTTGTAATGTCAACTTCAGGTTTAGAAACAATATCTAACTTAGAGTCTTTAGCTGCTTCTTCGTATTTAGCAGGAATGATTTCATTAACTGCATCTTCGTAAAGCACTTCAACTCCATAATATTTTTCAACCATTTTTCTTGGCACTTTGCCTTTTCTGAATCCAGGAATAGAAAAATACTTTTTGTTTTTATTAAAAGCAAAATCTAATCCTTTTTGAAATTCTTCGCTTGAAACAACGATTTCTAAAGTTGCTTCTTTTTTGTTATTCTCTTTAATAGAATAGTTCATTTTAGTTT
>JAZOMN010000094.1:0-2414 GCA_045654005.1 Clostridia bacterium | reverse complement strand
GTTGACCAGATGGTACTTGACTTCCCTATTATGTCAGACTATCTTAATATATTTGTTGACGGACTTGTCATCTTTGCAACACACGGTCATAAATTTAACAAAGATAATCTTCCCCCTCTTTCAAAAAACGATATACTTATTTACGGGCATACACATGTTCCATTAAATACGGTGGTTGACAACATAATCTGTTTAAATCCCGGAAGTGTATCAATACCGAAAGAAAATTCTCCACATAGTTATATGATATATGAAAACAAAAAATTTATATGGAAAACTATAGATGGAAAAGAACATATGAAATGTATTTTATAAAATGATATAAAAAGTCGATGTTTGATATTTTTCAAACATCGACTTTTTTACATTATAGCCAGACTATAAAAATTAAGTACATAAGAGGAATTGTGATAACTGATAATGTATGAGATATTGCTGCCATTGACGCACCTGTTTTTGTTTCACCACCGTATGCTGCAGGATAAACAATTGTATTAAGCCCCAAAGGTGTTGCAAATGCGATAAGTGCAAGAGTCATTATCTCTTTACTTGTGCCAATAAATTTAAGTACAAGCATTATAAGTGCAGGAATGACAACAAGTCTTAGAAGTGTAATAAGATAAACTTTTTTATTTCCTATAAGTTCTTTAAAATTATATCCTCCTATTACAAACCCTGCAAGTACCATTGCAACAGGTCCCTGACATTTTCCTGCGTTATCAAGTGCAGTGATTATAAACCCGGGAACATATTTTGTTAAACTGCAAAGACCGATTGCCATACCTAAAACCAATGCAATTATAGGCGGGGTAAGAAGCCCTTTTTTCAAATTATCAAGTATGCTTGCATTTTTTTCTTTTGGTATAAGTATGTATAATCCCCAACTGCTGCACAAAATTCCTACTAAAAAAGTAAACAGTGAGTATTTATAAAAGAATTCATTTCCCTATACGCCAAGAACTATAAAATTACCCATAAATCCATAGTTCCCAAAAGTAAGAGCGTATTTATAAATATTTCTCTGGTACGCCCTTTCTTGCGGCTCTCCTTCTCTTTTTTTAACAAAAAGCCTTGATGCAGGATAAGAAAGAAGAATGGCACATAACACAATTATAAATCCATAAAGTATCAACGATGCATTTAACTTAAAATTTTCAACGGTACATTTAGTCATCTGAGTAAAAAGCGAAAGTGCAGGAACGAAAACAAATGTTTCAAGTTTTGCCATTACAGTACCTGCATTTTCTGAAATGTTGGATTTCTTTCTTAAAATAAAACCAACCAGCATCAAAGTAAACATCATAAGCATTTGTGAAAGTGTAAGATTAAATATTTCCATTTTTTCCCCTTTTTTATAAAAAGTCCTTTATTGCTTTTGTCAGTTCATTGCCGTATAAAACATTACCCAGATCGGTAAAATGCACATTATCAGAATAAAAACATTCAGGATACTGAGGTACAAACTTTTCCGCATTTATATGTATCACATTTTCAATATCTTTTGTGGCATTATATAAAATATTTCTCACATCTTCAATGGTAGATATATCATAAGTCTTTTCATAAGATGCAGTAATATCATCATTTTCTCTTTTCTTTTCAAGATAATTATTATCGTTAGGAAGAACAAAAAATATCTTTTTATCAGGATATAATTCTCTTAGGCGAAGAACAAACTGCCTTGCACTCTCACCATTGTTAAGTCTTCCTGAAACCCAGTCATTTATCCCGTAACTTACATAGATAAAATATGGGTCAGAAACTGTCTTCTCAACAATTTCAGGCCTGAATATCTGACCGCCAACCGACTGGTTTATAAGATTAACATCCAAGTAATCCGAAAGAATATTTATACAAGTATTCTGAAAATGCATCGGATTATAACCCTGCATCAACGAATCTCCCAAAACAAGAACGTTTTTGTCTCTTTTATGAGGAAGATAATCGGATGGTAAATTAACATTTTTTATAAGC
Organism: Clostridia bacterium; assembly: GCA_045654005.1. Classification (GTDB taxonomy): domain Bacteria; phylum Bacillota; class Clostridia; order UMGS1840; family HGM11507; genus SIG450. The sequence goes on along the minus strand of JAZOMN010000094.1, from coordinate 440 downwards.
ATAGCAACTGTTGTAGGAAAATATATTGTTATCTTTTTAAACTCTTCGGAAAATCCAACTGTATATTTAAAAACATTCTCAGTTTCATTTTTTTCTTCACTTATATTATAGCGATAATATCCGTCTTCAAGTAAATCTATAGAATAATACTCTCTTTTAATTCCTGGAAGAATTTTATAATCAAAAGATATTTCTCCGCCCTTAGTATAAAACTCAAGTTTAACCGAAGCGGTACAATATCCTCTTTTTTCAACTCCAGGACTAAGGTTTTTATAAAACCCACACTGAGTATCAGAAAATCTTATAACAGATATATAACCGTCTTTTTCTACAGTTTTAAGACTGCCTAAAATCAGTTTATCAAGAGCATCTTTATTAAGAAACATTATAAAACAACCTTCCCTTAATTTATCTATTAAAATATTATAACACACTTTAAA
>JAZOMN010000093.1:0-5824 GCA_045654005.1 Clostridia bacterium | reverse complement strand
CTTGTTTTGTCAGTCACAGGGGAAAAAAGATTAGTACCCCTTTTTAATCCGGATATAACTCTCATATTTAAACCTCTGCCAAATTATTTGCTTTTTCGTCAGTAATACCCACTACCATATTAACACATTTTAATGTCTATGTAAATAAATATTTGCAAAAAAACTTTTATTATTGAATTTTTTTTAGTATTCTGCTATAATAACCGTATAAGAACCTGAGGAGGACTTTTTGTATGAAAAAATTTTTATCTTTATTACTTGTTGTAATTTTTTGTTTTTCACTTGCAGGATGTGAATATTACGAAAGTACAAGAAAAGTTTCCTGCACTACATACGACCACGAAATATTTAACGGCGCACAAAATCACGAAACTTATAACGGACTAAGATCGCACGCTTCAAATCTCCGTGTTTCCTATTTTGAAAATCTTAATAAAGATGAATTTGCAAGTAATTTTAATATAATAATAAACGAAGGCCACGATTTTATATGGTGTCTTGAAGCAGAAGGGGAAGAAGAGGTTTTAAAACAGGCAAAAAATTATCCGGAAGTTAAATTCGGGCTTATAGATGTTAATTTAGAGAGTGTCCCTGAAAATGTTGTTACAATATCATTCAGAGAAGAAGAAGGCGGATTTTTAGCAGGATATATTGCTGCTAAATCTTCAAAAAACGGCATAATAGGTTTTATCGGCGAAAATAATAATCCTATAACAAAAAAATATGCCTGCGGTTTTATTGCGGGAGCAAACTATGCATCAAAACTTATGGAAACACCGATTCAGACAGAATTTTTAAATGTTGACGACGAGTATGACAAAGCAAGTGCAAAACTAAACGCTCTGTCTTTATATAATGATTATAATTGCGATATTGTTTTCCACGCACTTCAAACAGGCGGTCACGGTGTAATAGAAGCCGCAAACGAATGTGAAAAGCTTGTTATAGGAAGCGGTACAGATCAGGCATCCTACGACCACGAACACGTGCTTGTAAGTATTATAAAAAATACAAAATATGCAATGAGCAATGTTATGGATTCTTATGTGGAAAGAGAACTTGAATTTGGCAAAAATTATGAATTCGGTATGAGCGACAGACTTATTTCTCTATCCAAAACAAATATTCTTTTAGATAAAAAAGTAAACAATGAAGCAAGAGAAATAAGAGACTCTATTGCAAAAGGGACTATTAAAGTACCATCAAATGATGAGGAACTAAATGAGTATTTAAGCAGACTGATGTAATGAATAATGAATAATTAAGAAAAGGCAAAACATACCATACGGTTGTTTTGCCTTCTTTTTAATAAAACTGTCTATTAAGACAATATAACTGCGAAGCAATACCACTGCGCAAGCAATATAACTCGCCGTAGGGCGAATAAAACTGTTTGACCTTGGGTCAAACTTTAGTCCAACTCAACCACTCCATCATATAACATCTTATATCTTCCGTTAAGTTTAAGCAACTCTTCGTGAGTTCCTTTTTCTATTATTTCGCCTTTTTCCATAACCATTATAACATCAGAATTTCTTACTGTTGAAAGTCTGTGGGCTATAACGAAAGTTGTTTTGCCTTTCATAAGTTTTTCAAGGCCTTTATCTATAAGCCGTTCGGTCATAGTATCAACCGAACTTGTTGCTTCGTCAAAAATCAGAATAGGAGCATTTGAAATTGCTGCTCTTGCAATATTTAAAAGTTGCCTTTGCCCTTGGGAAAGATTTGCTCCGTCTCCCTCAATTATCGTATCATATCCGTCCGGAAGTTTAGTTATAAAACTATGCGCACTTGCAAGATGCGCCGCGTCATAAACCTCTTCGTCAGTAGCAGTAAGCCTTCCATATCTTATATTTTCTCTTACTGTGCCTGTAAACAGGTGGGTATCCTGAAGAACTATTGCTATGGCTTTTCTTAACTCGTCTTTCTTTATTTTTTTAATTTCAATTCCGTCAATTAAAATCTTACCGTCTTTTATATCATAAAATCTTGTTATAAGATTTGTAACAGTTGTTTTACCTGCTCCTGTCGAGCCAACAAAAGCAATTTTCTGACCGCTTTTTGCTTCAATATTTGCATTTTTTAATACTTGCTTCTCGGGGACATAGGAAAAATCAACATTTATAAAAGAAACATTTCCTTTTACCTCTCTTTTATCATCGAAAGATACCCAGAAATACTTATCGTCTTCCTTTAAAAGCGAGTAAATGCCCTCTTCATCTGTAATTTCTGAGACCTCATCGAATACATCGCAAATTCTCTCAGTTCCCGCAACTGCAGTAATTATTGAATTAAACTGATTTGATGCTTCGTTGATAGGCTTACCAAACTGTCTTGCAAGTTGCAAAAACACGACAAACGCACCAATGCTTAAATATCCGCCTACAGCAAAAAGTCCGCCGACCATTGCTATTAAAGAATAGTTTATGTTATTAAGATTTGACATTATAGGCATCATTGAACCTGCGTACGATTGAGCAGATACGGCAGAATGCCTTAACTTGTCATTTAATTTTTTAAATTCTTCCTTTGCTCTTTCTTCATAACAAAATACTTTAACGACTTTTTGCCCTGTAATTGTTTCCTCAATATATCCGTTAACCTCACCGAGATGTTTCTGTTGCATTTTAAAATATTTTCCGCCCTTTTTCATTATAGTTCTTGAAGCGAACATAAGAACGGGTGCAATAAGCAGGGTTACCAAAGTTAAAAGCGCATTTTTTGAAAGCATTAAAATAATAATTCCAACCAGTGTTATAGCGCTTGAGAAAAGGGAAGTAAGAGAATTGTTAAGCGCATCGTTTAGTGTATCAACATCATTGGTAAAACGGCTCATTATTTCTCCGTTTGTATGAGTATCATAATATCTTACACTAAGCGTCTGCAAATGATTGAACAAATCTTCTCTTAAATCTCTTATTGTACCTTGAGTAACTTTAATCATTATTCTGCTCTGAAAATACTGTGCAAAAACCGATACAAGATATATACATAAAAGTGTTAAAACCCCATTAAAAAGTCCATTTAACCTTTCGGACAAACTAAGGGATAATTCCATATCCAAAAAGTTATCTATAATAGGCTGTAAGTATGCAGTAGCATTTAAAGAAGCAATTATATTTATAAAAACAAGGATAAATGCAAGAACCATAAAAAACTTGTTTTTCTTTAAATATTTCCATAAAAATTTAACTGCTCTTTTAAAATCCTTTGGCTTATTAATAACCATATTAGGACCTCTTCCCGGACCGCCACCCGGACGCCTTGTTCCCATCGGACCTGCCATAACCTACTCACCTCTTCCTTGCTGTGATGTATAAATTTCTCTGTAAGTTTCGCTCAGATTCATAAGTTCGTCATGCGTACCTATTGCTTCAACCGTGCTGTTTGATAGCACAATAATTTTATCCGCATCTTTTACAGAACTTATTCTCTGGGCAATAATAAAGGTCGTTGTATCTTTTAAAACTGTACCAAACGCTTCTCTGATATTTCGTTCGGTTGCAGTATCAACTGCACTTGTAGAATCGTCTAAAATTAAAACTGCAGGTTTTTTTATCATTGCTCTTGCTATACAAAGCCTTTGTTTCTGACCGCCTGATAAGTTTACTCCGCCCTGCTCAACATAAGTATCATACCCGTCAGGGAACGACATAATAAACTCGTGTGCCTGAGCAGTTTTTGAGAAAAATTCTATCTCTTCTTTTGATGCTTCAGGGTTACCCCATTTTAAATTATCTAAAATTGTTCCGCTAAAGAGTGTATTCTTTTGCAGGACAACACCGATATTTCCCCTTAAAGTTTCAAGTTCATAATCTTTTACATTTTTTCCGTCAACTAAAATCTCGCCCTCGGTAACATCATAAAGCCTTGGAATAAGTTGAACAAGCGAGGTTTTACCACTTCCTGTTCCGCCGACAATAGCAATAACCTCTCCCTTTTTAACTGAAAACGATATATCTTTTAAAACATATTCCCTCTGATGTGAAAAATATTTAAAACAAACATTTTTAAACTCGATATTTCCCTCAATGTTTGGTTCTTTTACAGGGTTTTTGCCATTTTTCAAAGTTGACTCGGTATCAAAAATTTCTGCAACCCTCTTAAATGACGCACTCGCCCTTGTTATATTTATAAACATCATTGAAAACATCATAAGAGAAAATAAAATATGATTTATATAGTTAAGATATGCCGAAAGTTCTGCAACAGTCATTTTGAAATTTATTATCTGATTACCGCTAAGCCATACAACCAAAACAGTTGTGACATTCATAAGAAGCGACATTACGGGCATATTTAAAATAACAAGATACATTGCTTTTAGCGAGGTATCAGTAAGATTTTTATTAGCCTTTTTAAATTTTTTCTTTTCGTCTTCCTGCCTTACAAACGATTTAACAACCCTTACATTCATAAGATTTTCTCTTATTGTTCCGTTAAGGCGGTCAATCGCTTTTTGCATTTTTGCAAAAAGTGGTGTTGATTTAAAAATTATAAGTAATAAAGCAGTCGCAAGTATAGGAATAATAAATGCAAAAATCCAGGATATGTTTGAATTTAATGTAAAAGTCATACATATCGCAAAAATAAACATTAAAGGTGCTCTTACAACTATTCGCATTCCGATTGTAACAGTATGCTGCATCTGATGAACATCATTGGTCATTCTTGTAACTAACGATTCGGTAGAGAATTTATCTATATTCTCAAAGGAAAATTCCTGAACTTTTGAAAATATTTTTTCTCTTAAATCGGCAGCAAAAGAAACTCCTGCTCTTGCAGAAAACCGTGCGTTCATAATCCCTGAAAATGCACCGATGATTGCAACCAAAACCATAAGAATTCCTGTTATAACTATATAAAGAGTATTTTGCGCTTCAATACCATTTGCTATAATTTTACTCATAAGATATGGCTCTAACATTACGCTTACAACATCAATCGCCATAAACATTACAGCAAAAAATATAATTTTTCTGTAAGTTTTTACACATTCTAAAATTTGTTTCATATTTATTTCTCCGAAAAATTAATCTTTGGGGATAGGGAAAAATCTTTACCTTTTAAAACAAAAATTACCAATATTTTTTTGCATAACTATTGATATAACTTACTTTTTGCGGTCTTAAGTTTTTTAACATCCCCTAAAAATTTTACATCATATTTTTTCCACTGTCAATATGAATTAAAAATTTAAAAAAGTCTATAATAATTTCGAAAGGAGTGAAAGAAATGTTAAATGACAAAAAATCAAACAAAAATGATAAGAAAAACTCTCAGGACAAAAACAACAACAATAACAACAATAATAACAACAACTAAGAAATGGCTGGCAGATATGATAAATCGAATAAAAAAAATGATGTAACAAATAAAGCACAGGCTGTTGTAAAAGCCTATCTCTCCAAAGATATTATGTCAACCGACCCAAATGGAAGTTATACAGGTCAGGCAAAGGAAAAATTTGAAAAACCTGTACAAGATGCAGACGATTTATAAAATTCTTCCAAAAGGGGATGTTAAAAACCTCCAGACCGCAAAAAGTAAGTTATATCAATATTTAAGCATCTATAATTTTTATGTTTTGTTGCTAAGGTAAAGATTTTTATTAAAAATCTTTGGAATTAAATAACTTTTTGCTATGAACAAACTTAGCCACTCGACGTACTTAGTACGCCTTCGGGTAACCCAAAATCAAAGATTTTGGCTAAGTTTGTCCATTCTGAAGATTTTTTCCAATCCCCTGGGAAAAGGGTGTTTAAAAAGTTAAATTTTTAAACACCCTTTTTTCTATTGTGGATTAACACAACAAGGTTCTCCA
>JAZOMN010000092.1:0-6577 GCA_045654005.1 Clostridia bacterium | reverse complement strand
TAAAATGGCAGGTTTATCAAACGGCTCATGTCTTGTAAGATATGGCGAAACTGCAGTATTAGTTAACGTAACTGCATCACAAAAACCAAGAGAAGGAATTGATTTCTTTCCTTTAAATGTTGACTTTGAAGAAAGATTATATTCAGTTGGTAAAATTCCTGGCTCTTTTATGAAAAGAGAAGGAAAACCTACCGATAAAGCGATTTTAACATCAAGACTTATCGACAGACCGATGCGTCCACTATTTCCTAAAGATTTAAGAAACGATGTTTCTATCGTTGCAACAGTAATGAGTGTTGAGCAGGATAACTCTCCTGAAATTGCCGCTATGAACGGTGCAGCACTTGCAGTTGCAATTTCCGATATCCCATTTAACGGACCAATCGGTGCAGTAAATATGGGTATATGCGACGGTGAATTTGTAATAAATCCAACAAGCGCACAAAGAGAAATTTCTACTCTTAATTTAACAGTTGCCGCATCAAGAGAAAAAATCGTTATGATTGAAGCAGGTGCTAAAGAAGTTTCAGAAGAAGATATGCTAAAAGCAATCGAAATCGCTCACGAAGAAATTAAGAAAATGTGCGATTTTATCGATATGATTGCAAAAGAAATCGGTAAAGAAAAATTCTCTTACGAATCAATTGATGTTAATCACGATTTATTTGATGATGTTGAAGCTAAATTTGCGGAAGATGTTAAAAAAGCACTTGTAATAATTGAAAAATCTGAAAGAGATAAGGCAATCGGTGTAATTACTGATGCCGCTATGGAAGAATTTAAAGAAAAATATGAAGAAATAATCGAAGCTGAACTTGGCGAAGTAATGTATAAGCTTCAGAAAAAGATAGTAAGAGCATGGCTTAAAGATGAAAGAAAAAGAGTTGACGGCAGAGGAATGGACGAAATAAGACCATTATCTGCAGAAGTTGACCTTCTTCCTCGTCCTCACGGTTCAGGGATGTTTACTCGTGGTCAGACTCAGGTTCTTTCTATAGTTACATTAGGTTTACTTTCTGATATGCAGAAATTAGACGGTATTGACGAAGAAGATTCAAAAAGATATATCCACCACTATAATTTCCCAAGTTATTCAGTAGGGGAAACAAAACCATCAAGAGGACCTGGCAGACGTGAAGTAGGTCACGGTGCTTTGGCTGAAAGAGCATTAGAACCTGTTATTCCGTCAGAAGATGTGTTCCCATATTCTATAAGAGTTGTATCTGAAGTTTTATCTTCAAACGGTTCAACATCTCAGGGAAGTATCTGTGGTTCTACATTAGCACTTATGGCTGCAGGTGTTCCAATTACTGCACCTGTTGCAGGTATCTCATGTGGTCTTATCACAGACGATAATGGCTTTGCAACAATGGTAGATATTCAGGGCTTGGAAGACTTCTACGGCGATATGGACTTTAAAGTGGGCGGTACTAAAAAAGGTATTACTGCTATCCAGGTTGATATTAAAGTTGACGGTTTGACAATGGAAATCATAAAAGAAGCGTTAGAAAAAACCAAGAATGCAAGATATTACATCTTAGATGAAGTAATGTTAAAAGCAATTCCTGAAGTAAGACCTGAACTTTCAAAATATGCACCTAAAATTATCACAATGCAGATTGATGTTGATAAAATCAGAGACGTTATCGGCTCAGGCGGGAAAGTTATTCAGAAAATCATTGCTGACACAGGTGTTAAAATTGATATAGAAGACGACGGAAGAGTATTTATCGCTGCTAACGATACTGAATCAGGCAACAAAGCAGTTAAAATAATTGAAGGTATCGTTAAAGAAATCGAAGTTGGCGAAGTTTACACCGGTAAAGTTACAAGAATTATGGATTTCGGTGCTTTCGTTGAAGTTCTTCCTAATAAAGAAGGTCTTTGCCACATTTCAAAACTTGATTTCAAACGCGTTAATAAAGTAACAGATGTAGTTAACGTAGGCGATGAAATCGTTGTTAAAGTTGTTGAAATTGATAAAATGGGAAGAGTAAATCTTTCAAGAAAAGATGCTTTACCAAAACCTGAAGTAAAAGAAGAAACAACTGAAGAATAATAATTTAAGAGATTTGATAAAACTGTTATAGTATTATTAAATCTCTTTTTTTACAACAAAGTTTTTAAGAAATTTTATTGTAGGGACAGATGCCCACATCTGTCCGTTTCGGGTCGATGCCTACATCGACCCCTACGAGTTAGTTTTTCGTGAGGTTCTTGTTATTTGGTAAACAAAAAAAGAACGCAAAACACTATATGTTTTGCGTTCTTAACTTTTAAATAAACTTATCTAATTTGACTTTGTCTAATATTATCTTGCTAAAATAAGTTTTGTAAGTTCAACAGGGTCAACGATTTTACCGTCTTTATATACTCTCATATTACCTGAAGCGATTTCGTCAATAAGAATAACTTCGTTATTGTTATAACCGAATTCAAACTTAATATCCCATAAATCAAGACCGATTGATTTTAAATCATCAGGAACGATTTTAGTAATTTTTAAAGTTTGCTCTTTCATGCTTTCAAACATTTCAGGTGTCATAACTTTAAGAGCAGCAAGGCCTTCTTTTGTAACAAGAGGATCGCCTAAAGCATCATTTTTAAATGTGCATTCAACATATCCGCCGTCTAAAACAGTACCGTCTTCTATATATTCGCCGTATCTTCTTATAAAACTTCCTGTAGCAACAAGTCTGCAAATAACTTCTAAACCATGACCGAAAACAGTTGCAGGAAGAACTTCCATTGTAGCATTTTCTATATCTGCACCAACATAGTGAGTTTTAATTCCTGCTTCTTTAAGTAGTTCAAAGTAGTGGATTGAAGTTTCTAAATTTGCTTTTCCAATACCGTCTATAGTAAGACCAACTGTGTTTTCACCTGGGTCAAAAACCCCGTCTTTTCCTGTGCAGTCGTCTTTAAACTTAAGCATAACGTTACCGTTTTCCAAACTGTAAACATCTTTTGTTTTTCCTGTGTAAATTTTTTTCATAAGTGGCACTCCCTCTATCATAATATAAATTATTTACCAAAATATATTTTAACATATTTTTTTTAATTTGCATATATTTTTTTTACTTTTTTTAAAAAAATTATCTATATCTTCTTTTATAAGCAGTTCTTCTTCTCTTTGGTCTTGAGTTTATTCCTACAATTCCGCCAATTCCCGATGCAATTATAATTGAAAGAAAACTTTTAAAAAGCAGTATATTAAAAGAAAAACTGAGCGTTAATATTATGCTTAATATGTATAATTCAAAAAAGAATATAAATCCTGTTGCCATACCGTTTAAAAGCCCATATTCGTAAACATTTCTGGAGGTTAAAAAACCAGCAATGAGTGAGGCGATAACTGTTATTATTATAGTTATTGTTCTGACAGCATTGTCAGGAATTACAGAAATGGCAGTAAGCAGTGAACATATAATGAACAAAATAAAAGTTAAAATTAAAGCAACAATACTGCTTATAACCGATCTTCTTAAATCAATAATATTCATTCTAAAACCCCTTTTCAGGCACTCGGGAGCCAAAACCCCATATGCCTTAAATTTGTTAAATTTTAATATTTTTAATTTGGCGTCCTCGTAAGGCGACAGCCTGACATCGTCCTTCGCATTAAAAATCTTAGAAATTTTCCTGCGTTTAAGGTCGAAGAGTTTAAAATTCAGAAATTTTGTTTAAGACAAAGAAATTTCAAGGATAATACTTTCGTATATTCGCAGGGATTTCTGCAGTATTAAGCGAAATTTCTAATTTTAAACCATATGGCGTTCGACTCCCGAGTGCCTATAAAAATTATATTTATTTAATATCTAATTTATACCCTTGCTTAAAATTTATTCTTTTCATTTCGGCTTCGATTTCATTTAATATCTTTCTCCAGCTATGCCCCCAGTTTTCAAAAACTGTTTCCTCTTCGGGCGCTCTGCCAAGAAGCCTCTGAACAGGGCAGGAGGGATTAAGATAGGAAAGAAATGTAATAACCTCATTTATAAATTCTTCTTTGGTTTTAAGCTTAATTTCGCCTTTTTCATACATATCGGCTAACCGTGTGTTTTTTAAAATGTATAAAGAATGGCATTTTACATTGGAAACTTTACATTCATTTAAAAATAAAGCAGAGTTAATAACATCATCTATTGTATCGCAAAAAAGCCCTAATATAATATGTGCACCGACTAAAAACCCATAACTTGATATCAGATCGGACGACTTTTTGAAATCTGAAACAGTATGCCCTCTGTTTAATATTTTAAGAGAGTTATCATTTGCCGTTTGCAAACCCATTTCAAACATAATTTCGATGCCGGATTCGTCTTTTATTTTCTTTGCATAATCAAGATGCGCTTTTTCTATACAGTCGGGACGTGTTGAAATTGCAATTTCAACTATGTTTTTAAACTTTGTTACTTTTTTTAAATTTTCATAAAATTCCTCTGCGGGAAGATAGGTGTTGGTAAAATTCTGAAAGTAAGCAATAAATTTTTTGGCATTATATTTATTTCCTATATAATTCATATTTTCTTTTAGCTGAATTTCAATAGGTACAGTATTCTCTTTAGTTTCAAACCCCGCACCGACAGAAGAACAGAAAATACATCCTCCCACACCCTTAGTACCGTCACGGTTAGGGCAGGTAAGAGGTAGGTTTATAGGAAGTTTATATACTTTTTCGTTATATTTTTCTTTCAGATAGTTAGAATATTTGTAATACATAATATTGTTTTAAAAAATGCCATTTGTAAAATAAATGGCATTTTCGTATAATTACTCTTCTGTTTCTTCTTTTACTTCTTCCAAAACTTCTTCAAAAAGTTCGCCTGCTTCTTCTTTAGCATCTTCAATGATTTCTTCGTATATATCTTCTTGTGTATCTTCTTCTACACCGTCCTGATATTCTTCGTAGTATTCTATTTCGAATTCATCATCGGTTTCTGCTTCTTTGTTTTTTATTACTGCAGTAATAATAGCACTTGCAAGGCATAAAAGACCAGAAATACAAACTATAAAGTAAATTTTAAGTTCTGCTATAGGTGCTCCTTGTGAAAGGTAAGAAACAATTGCAGGGATAAGGTCAAATGTCTGCCATGAAACAGGAAGCATTGTTAGTATAAGTGATGTTGATTTAAATTTAACAGGAAGCAGTGAACCTACAATTGGTGATAATGCAAGGATTGAAACCAATCCCATGCTTAAGTAGTAAGGAAGTAAATCCATAAATGTAGGAGCATTTCCCATTTGCTTATACTGTTCAATCATTTTAAACTGTTCCATATAAGGCTGAAAAACATTGCTGATTGCAAAATAAATAAATCCAAGTCCGCCAAGGATACCAAGTACCATCGCTATTATTTTCATAACAGGATAATTTTTTTCCTTGTTGTTAGCATTTACATCAATTTCTTCGTCAACCATATAATCAATATAGTTATTATTGTCCATTTTTTTTACCGTCCTTTTATTATAAAATTTATTAAAACCTCTACAGTTTTACTCAACATACATTGTACCATTATTTAGTCTTTAATGCAACATTTTTTTTATAATTTATAGAATGTTTATAATTTTTTAATTGATTTTAAATATTAAATTTAGTATAATGAGTGTAGATGGGAGGGGAGTTTTTATGACAATTTGTCCTCATTGCAGTAAACAAAACAATGCGACTAACAGATTTTGCGGATATTGCGGAACAACTTTAGTGACGGAAGATTTAGTTGTTGACGGCAAAAAAAATAAAAGGCAGTTAAAATTTTTAAATGAACTTTTTAAAAGTGTTTCTCTTAATATAACCTACATTGTTGTATGCTCTTTCCTGTTAGTGTTAGCCGTTTCTTTTTCCCTTTATTTTTTCAGGGAATTTGGCAATATGTTATTTGGCTTTAATTATCATATAAATCAGATTTTAGTAAAGTTTTCATATATTTTAGAGGGTATGTCATTTAGTTATATTTCATCCTCAGTTATTTATATACTTAATGCAATCAGTTTTTTTATTATGGGTGCAACTTTAGTTCTTGATATCCCTGTCATTATTTTTTATATTGTATTCGGATGTTATATTTTTTACTACAGAAGAAAAAATAATATGTATATGAAAAAACCCGTTGCTCTTACAAGGCTTAAAATTATGATAACAAAATTTTCACTTTTAATAAATGTTATTGTTTTTTGTTTCTTGGTTGTAATGCAGATTGTAAAATTATACTTGGGAGGAATATAAATGGAAGAAAATAAAGAGTTAGTATCTTTAAACCCTGTACCCGATATGAAACAATGCAGATTTTGTGGTAACAGTATAGAACAGGATATGCAGTTTTGCACAATTTGTGGTAAAAATCAAAATGAAGATTTTTTTATAAAAAAACCAAAAAGAATAGTAAGAAGAAAGAAAAAGAATATTTCAAAAACTCTTTCTGTTATTTCTTTTTCGCTGTCATTTTTAATTATGATTTTTGCTGTTATAAGAATGTGTTTTTATAATACTTTAACCGTGAGTATATTCGGAACAACCTATGAAAATATTATAATAAATCAGACTGTTACAATAGGTTCGCTTATTATCAGTATG
>JAZOMN010000091.1:0-11491 GCA_045654005.1 Clostridia bacterium | reverse complement strand
CACTTTAGATGTGGGCGGTGCACAGAGGACAATTGTTTCAGGCATTGCTAAATTCTATAAACCTGAAGATTTAATCGGCAAAAATGTTGTAATTATTGCAAACTTAAAACCTGTTAAATTAAGAGGTATAATGTCAGAAGGAATGATTTTATCAACTGACGATAATGGGCAGATTAAAGTTGTTGAAATTGACGGTTCGGTTAATTCGGGAGCAATAATATGTTAGAATTTTTTGATTCACATGCTCATTATATGGACGAAAAATTTGATGAAGACCGTATTGAACTTCTTAACTCATTAAATAAAGAGGGGAATGTATCCTATATTATGAATGTCGGATACGATATCCCTTCTTCCTATAAAGCAAAAGAGTTGGCGGAGCAGTTTCAATTTTGCTATGGTGCTGTCGGTGTGCATCCTCATGATGCCGATTCGGTTACCAATAATGACTATGATATTTTAAGAAAACTTTGTGAAAATGAAAAAATAGTTGCAATCGGCGAAACGGGTCTTGACTATTATTATGATAATTCAAAAAGAGAAAGGCAAAAAGAGGAATTTGCAAATCACCTCGATTTAGCAAATGAACTTAAATTACCTATCGTTATCCACGAAAGAGAAGCGGTAAAGGATGCTCTTGATATAGTTTTAAATAGAGATAATATCGGTGTTTTTCATTGCTTTTCGGGAAGTGTTGAAACCGCAAGAATTATTTTAAATAAAGGATATTATATTTCCTTTGCAGGACCTGTTACTTTTAAAAATGCAAAGTATGTTAAAGAGGTTGCAAAGTATGTTCCGTCAGATCGTTTCTTAATAGAAACCGATTGCCCTTATCTTGCACCTGTCCCTAAAAGAGGAGAAAGAAACAATTCCTTTAACTTAAAATATATTGCTGAAGAAATTGCTTCTTTAAGAGGGGACAGCATAGAGAATATTGCAAAATTAAGTATGGAAAATGCCAAAAGGTTATTTGGAGTAAAATAATGCTTACAAAAAGACTTGAAACTATAAAAAATCTTGTTACAAATTCAAAAGTTTTAATAGATGTGGGAACTGACCATGGTTATGTTCCCATATCTTTAATAACGGAAAAAAGAGCGTTAAAAGTTATTGCTTCTGATGTAAATAAAGGGCCTCTTGATAACGCAAGGGGCAATATACAAAAAGCAGGACTTTTGGAACAAATTGAACTTCGTCTTGGTGGAGGATTATGCCCTGCACAAATTGGCGAAGCGGATACTGTAATAATAGCAGGTATGGGCGGTATTTTAATAAAGGATATTTTATGTGAAAGTTATGAAAAGTCACAAAATACAAAAAAACTTATCCTGCAGCCTATGAATTCTCAGGATGTTTTAAGAGAGTATCTTATAAATAATAATTTTTCTATTAAAAATGAGCATTTAGCGATTGAGGGCGAAAAAATTTATAACATAATAGAAGCGATACCTGAAAAAGAAACAAAAGATTATTCCAAAGAATCTTTTTTAAATTTTGGCAACCCCCAAAACTTTGAAAAAAATGAAGATTATAAATTATATACCGATAAAAATATTAAAAGAATAAAACGCGTTTTGCATAATCTGAGTAAAGCAAAGAATTCAAGCGACGACGAAACGGTAAGGCTTAAAAACATTTTGACCGAGTTGGAGGAATATTATGTTTAAACTTAAAGATATAATTGATATTATAGAAGATAAAGTACCTTCTTCTTTAAAAGAGGAGTGGGATAATGTCGGTCTTATTATCGGGGATAAAGAAACTGAAATAAAAAAAGTTATTTTAGCGCTTGATTGCACTGAAAGTGTAGTTTCTGAAGCGATTGACAAAAAAGCCGACCTTATAATTACTCATCATCCTTTGATTTTTGAAGGGATAAAGAATATTGATTTTAAAACATCTTTGGGTAATAAAATAAAACTTCTTATTAAAAACGATATAAACCTTGTTTCGTTACATACAAACTTTGATAAAATTACTGGCGGAACAAGTGATACAGTTGCAAAAACTCTTGGCCTTTGTGATATAAAAAACCTTACTGATGACGAGTTCTCTTTAGGGAAAGTCGGTAATATAAATTCTATGTCTTTAGAAGAATTTTGTTTAACTGTAAAAGATAAACTTAATTTAAAATCTTTAAAATATATCGGCGATAACAAAAAGACCATAAACAAAGTTGCAGTTGTGTCAGGTTCAGGGGCAGATTTTTTATTTGATGCAATAAAAAAGGGCGCAGATTGCCTTGTTACCTCAGAGGTTAAACATCATATTGCAATAGATGCTATGGAAAACGATATTGCCGTAATTGATGCAGGTCATTTTGAAACAGAAAATGTTGCAATGAAAACTTTTGTTCATATCTTAAAAGACTTACCGATTGAGATAATTATGTCAAAAACTTATACTCGCTTATTTAATTACTTATAAAGGAATAGAAAATGAAAACTGAATTTAATAAACTGAAAAAAGAAATACTTGAAAATAAATATAGGCACTTAAATGATATTCAAAGAAAGGTAGCTTTTACAGTTAATGGTCCTATTCTTATACTTGCAGGTGCAGGAAGCGGTAAAACAACCACTATAACAAACCGTATAAGTTATATGATAAAGTACGGGGATAGTTTCAACACAGACTATCTTCCATCTAACCTTAACGAAGAACTTTTAGAAAGGTTAAGAACTAAACAGATAGATTTTTATACCGATAATCTTTTATCATATAATCCTGTTGACCCTTATAATATCCTTGCCATAACTTTTACCAATAAAGCGGCAGGAGAAATGAAAGAAAGAATTAAAAATCTTTCGGGTGATATTGCAGATAAAATGTGGATATGCACTTTCCACTCTGCCTGTGTAAAAATTTTAAGACAGGATATTGACAAACTTGGGTTTGACAAATCTTTTGCGATATATGACTCTATGGACTCAAAAACATTGATAAAAGACTGTATGGAAGAACTTCATATAGATGAAAAGGTTATTTCCCATAAAGTTTTTATCTCATATATTTCTTCTTTTAAAGATAAATATATTTCACCTGAAGAAGTTTCAAACTATGCAGGGTCAGACTATATAGCGTCTCAGGTTGAAAAAGTATATAAACTCTATCAGGCAAAACTTAAAAAATTCAATGCACTTGATTTTGACGATTTGATTTATATGACTGTTCATCTTTTTAAAACAAGAAGTGAAGTTTTAGAAAAGTGGCAGAATAGATTTAAATATATAGTTGTTGACGAATATCAGGATACTTCTAAAATTCAGTATATGTTAATATCACTGCTTGGCGAAAAAAGTAAAAATGTATGCGTTGTGGGTGATGATGACCAGAGTATATATAAATTCAGAGGCGCGGATATTTCAAATATTCTTTCCTTTGAAAAGCAGTTTGATAATGCTAAAGTTATAAAATTAGAGCAAAATTACCGTTCAACAAAAACTATACTTGACGGTGCCAATGCCGTTATATCAAATAATGCAAAGAGAAAAGATAAAAAACTGTGGACCGAAAATTCACAAGGCGAAAAAATAAATCTCTTAAACCCTGTTGACGAAAGGGAAGAAGCGTCTAAAATCGGTAAACTTATTGAACAGTATGTTTATAAAGGGCATAAGTACAGCGATATAGCAATTCTATACAGAATGAATGCCCAGTCCCGTGCGATAGAAGAAAGCTTCTTAAGAAATGCAATTCCTCATAGAGTTGTGGGCGGTCTTCGTTTCTTTGACCGTAAAGAAATAAAAGACATTATTGCATATATGAGAGTAGGTTTTAACGGAAAAGACGATATAAGTTTTAAAAGAATAATAAATGAGCCTAAAAGGGGAATTGGCAAAACTGCCATTGATAAAATTTCTCAGATTGCAAACGATGAAAATATATCTTTGTTTGAAGTTTGTGAAAAAATCGAAATATATGATGAACTTTCAAGGTATCATAAAACTTTAAGAGATTTTGTTAAACTTATATATGATTTCAGAGTCGAACTTTCAGATATAGAAGCGTATGCAAAAATTGTTATAAATGGTTCAGGATATCTTGATATGTTAAATAAAGAGGACAGTGTTGAATCAAGAACAAGAGCAGATAACGTAAAAGAACTTCTTACCATGGTAAAAGAATATAAAGAAAACGAAGAAGATGCTTCGGTAGGCGGTTTCTTAGAAAATATGGCACTTCTTTCCGATATAGATAACTATGATAACGATGAAGATGCAGTTGTGCTTATGAGTATGCACGCCGCAAAAGGTCTTGAGTTTGATGTTGTATTTATAGTGGGGGTAGAAGAGGGGATTTTCCCGTCAAGTCGTTCTTTCGGATCTTTGGAGGAACTCGAAGAAGAAAGGCGTCTTATGTATGTAGCCATAACCCGTGCTAAAAAAGAACTTTATATTACAGTTACAAACACAAGAACAATTTTTGGTAACACTATGTTTTCAAGGCAGTCAAGATTTATAGGAGAAATTCCTGCAAATCTTTTGAATGTTGAAAAAGTAAAACCTAAAGAAACCTTTAGTTTTGAATCGGATTATATACCATCCTACACAAGAACTATTACAAGTTTTAATAATAATACCGAAGTTAAACCTTTTGAAATTTCCTATAAGGAAGGAGACAGGGTGTCTCACGCAAAATTCGGTCAGGGTGTAGTTAAAGAAATGTTGAAACTTGGAAGCGATTATAAAGTAACTATTCTCTTCGATTCGGGAGAAGAAAAGAAACTTATGGCAACTTTTGCAAAATTAGAAAAAATATAGGAGCAGATTATGACAGAAGAACTTATAAAAAGAATAAATTATTTGTCTAAAAAATCAAAGACCGAGGGGCTTTCAGAGGCGGAAAAAGAAGAACAGGCAAAACTTCGCTCGGAGTATATAAGACAGTTTAAACAAGGTATGCTAAATACCCTTGATAATGTCTATATAATGGATAAAGACGGGAACAAGAAAAAAATCGAAAAGAAAAAATAATTTATTATTAAAAAATATATTGACATAGCATCGTAATAATTATATAATTATTACATTGCGAAAGTTTAGTATTTCTAAACTTTATAAAAAAAGAAAGCGGAGAGTTTTATGGATATTGGCAGTAAACTTAAGGAATTAAGAACTAAAAATAATCTTACACAGACAGAGCTTGGCAAAAGATGTGATTTAACAAAGGGGTTTATCTCACAAATTGAAAGAAATCTTGCCTCGCCGTCTATTGCTACGCTTAACGATATATTAGTCAGTTTAGGAAGTAATTTGAAAGTTTTTTTTGAAGATTGGGAGTGAAAAGATTGTCAAAACATTTAATAGAATTTCAGAATGTATCTAAACAGTTTGATGTTACTGAAGCACTTAGTGACATAAATTTATATATAGATTCAAACGAGTTTGTTACTTTGCTCGGTCCGTCAGGGTGCGGTAAATCTACTTTGCTTCGTATTATAGCAGGATTTGAAGAGCCGACTGAGGGGAAAGTACTTTTTGAGGGGAAGGATTTAATAAGTATTCCTCCGTATAAAAGGCCTGTTAATACAGTTTTTCAAAAATATGCTTTGTTTCCGCATATGAATGTTTATGACAATATTGCTTTCGGTCTTAAGATTAAGAATATTGATAAAAAAGAAATAGATAAAAAGGTAATGAAAGTTTTAGAACTTGTTAACCTTAAAAATTATTATGACCGTGGTATAGATTCCCTAAGCGGAGGTCAGCAACAAAGAATTGCAATAGCAAGAGCCATAGTAAATGAGCCTTCTGTTTTACTTCTTGACGAACCGCTTGCAGCACTTGATTTAAAATTAAGGCAGGGGATGCAGATAGAACTTAAAAATATGCAAAAGGAACTTGGTATTACTTTTGTATATGTTACTCACGATCAGGAAGAAGCCCTTACTATGTCAGATACCATAGTGGTTATGAAAGAGGGTAAAATTCAGCAGATAGGAAAACCTGTTGATATATATAACGAGCCGGAAAATGCTTTTGTTGCAGATTTTATAGGCGAAAGTAATATTATAGACGGAATAATGAATCAGGACTGTGTTGTCACATTTTTAGGAAGAGTTTTCGAATGTGTTGATAAAGGTTTTGAGATCAATGAAAATGTTGATGTTGTTATCCGTCCTGAAGATATTATTATAGGCGATGAAGGTATTGACACATTGAACGGTGTTGTTGAATCAGTTACATTTAAAGGTGTTCATTACGAAATGATAGTTAATACAGGAGATTATAAGTGGACTATTCACAATACTATAATGAAACCTGAGGGAACAAGAGTAGGTTTAAGTTTTAAACCTTTTGATATTCACATTATGAAAAAATAATGCGCGGAGGAATGAGAGTTGTTCAAAAAGTTTTTGGTATATCCTCATCTTTTATGGATGTTGATATTTGTACTTGTACCAATAGTTCTGGTACTTATATATAGTTTTCAGATAGCGGGTATTGACGGGGAAATAATTTTTTCTTTAGAAAACTATCAGAAACTTCTTGATGCTGACTATTTTAATATTTTTTTAAGGTCAGTATATTTAGCAGTTATCAGTTCAATTATATGTCTGGCACTTGGATATCCTGTTGCTATGATACTTGCAGGAAGAGAAAGAAGAACGAAGAAAAGCGGTTTGGTTTGGATATTCATTTTGCCAATGTGGATGAATATGCTTCTTAGAACATATTCATGGCTTACAATTTTAGAGAAAAATGGCGTTTTAAATAATTTTCTGTCGATGCTTAATTTACCTGGTGTAAATATTTTATATACATCGGGGGCGGTAGTTTTAGGTATGGTATATAATTTCTTACCTTTTATGATACTTCCGATCTATTCTGTACTTATAAAAATAGACGACAGTTTAATTGAAGCGGCAGAAGATTTAGGCGCAAACTCACTTACCGTTTTTAAAAAGGTAACTTTACCTCTTAGTATTCCGGGGGTAATATCGGGGATAACCATGGTGTTTTTACCTGCGGTTACTACCTTTATAATATCCAAGTTGCTTGGCGGAGGCCATTATATGTTAATAGGTAACCTTATTGAAAATCAGTTCTTGGTTGCAGATAACTGGAATTTCGGTTCTTCAATATCCATAATAATGATGGCGGTAATTCTTCTTTCAATGGGGATTATGAATATGTTTGATAAAGATACCTCCCATGCGAAAAAAGGAGGTAGAAAAAATGAAGCGTAAAGGTAAAAAAATAGTCGGAAACTTCTTCGAGTCAACATATCTTTTTATAATCTTTATGTTTTTATACCTGCCTGTTGTGGTACTTATGGTGTATTCGTTTAATGAGTCCAAATCCAGAGGTAACTGGGGCGGATTTTCGTTTAAATGGTATGTTGAACTCTTTAAGGATTCTGCACTGCTTTCGGCATTTTATTATACAGTTATAATTGCAGTTATATCATCTGTAATAGCATGTGTAATAGGTACTGCAGCATCTTTTGGTATAAATGCTTTTAAGAAAAAATCTGTAAGAGCAATGATAAACACGGTTACTAATATCCCTGTAGTAAGCCCTGATATAGTAACAGGGGTATCTCTTATGATTTTATTTGTTGCACTTAAAATGCCAAGAGGATTTTCTACAATGCTTATGTCGCATATTACTTTTAATATTCCTTATGTAATACTATCAGTAATGCCGAAAATAGCACAACTTGATAAAAATATTTATGAAGCGGCGCTCGACTTGGGCGCAAAACCATTCTTTGCGTTTCGTAATGTAATTGTTCCTCAGATAATGCCGGGGATAATAAACGGATTGTTACTCTCTTTTACAATGTCAATTGATGACTTTATCATAAGTTTCTTTACAACGGGAAACGGAGTTTCAAATCTTTCGATATATGTTTATTCAATGGCAAAAAGAGGCTTGAATCCGAAGATAAACGCTCTTTCTACAATAATGTTTATAGTAGTTATAGTGTTACTGTTTATAGTTAATAAGCGTTCAAGTAAAGATAAATCAAAAAATGTATTATTCAGTTAGAAAGGTGATAGTTAAAGTGAAAAAAGTTTTATTTGTAATTTTGGTAATTTCTTTGGTTTTAGGTGTATTTACCGCATGTCAGCCTGATGACAGGATTCAACTTAATGTCTATAATGTCGGTGACTATATAAATGAAGATGTTATTGATATCTTTGAAGAAGAAAATCCCGATATTAAGATAAATTATGAAACATATTATGCAAATGAAGAAATGTATGTTAAAGTTGCAAATAAAAGTTCTGATTACGATGTAATTTTTCCATCAGACTATATGATAGAAAAAATGAAATCAGAAGGGCTTTTAAATAAACTTAATTACGATAATATCCCAAACTATGAAAAAATATCTCCTGAATTCAAAGGCCTTGATTACGATAAAGATGAAGAGTACAGTGTTCCTTATATGTGGGGGACAATGGGGATTTTATATAACAAGTCTTTAGTAAAAGAAGATGTTACAAGCTGGAAAATTCTTTGGGATGAAAAATATGCAAAAAATATCTTTATGTTAGATACAGAAAGAGATACATTGGGTATTACTCTTAAAATGCTTGGCTATTCTTTAAACAGCGGTAATGAAAAAGAATTAAACGAAGCAAAAGAAGCACTTATAAAGCAAAAACCTTTAGTACTTGCTTACTGCGGAGATGAAGTTAAAGATAAGATGATTAACGCAGAAGCCGCACTTTCGGTTGTATGGTCAGGAGATGCATACTACTGTATGTCACAAAACGAAGACTTGGCTTATGCTATTCCGGAAGAAGGTTCTAATCTTTGGTTTGATGCAATGGTTATTCCAACAACATCAAAACATCAGGAAGAAGCAGAAAGATTTATTAACTTTATGTGCCGTCCTGATATTGCTAAAATGAATGTTGACTATATTGAATATTCAACACCGATAGGCGAAGTTAAGGAACAACTTTCTGATGAAGTTAAAAATGACAAAATGAGATATCCTGATATTACTAAACTTAATAATCTTGAAATATTCTCGTTTGACAAAGAACTGACCAAGAGATATTCTGAAATCTGGCAGGAAATAAAAATTTCAAATTAATATTTTTGTGCAAAAAGGGCGATGTTTAAAAAAATGACTTTTTTAAACACCGCCTCTATGTGCGATATGGGGTGTGAGATTTATGGGTAATGATAAGGACTTACTTAAAATTATAGAGAATAAATATTCTTCCTTTAGTAAAAGTCATAAAAAAATTGCCGACTATATTTTAAAAAACAGCGATAAAGTTGCATATATGACTGCCGCTAAATTGGGCGAAACAGTTGGAATAAGTGATTCAACTGTTGTTCGTTTTGCGGTGGAAATTGGTTTTGAAGGTTATCCGGAATTTTTAAAAAGACTTCGTGAAGTTGTTTCGGGCAAACTCACCTCTATACAAAGAATTGAAATAACATCTTCGACACTTTCCAAAGAAGATGTGCTTGACAATGTAATAAATTCAGATATTGATAAACTTAAAAAAACACTTTTAAATATTGATAAAGAAGCGTTTAATAATGCCATTTCAACAATTCTTAACGCGAAAACCATTTATATTGTTGGCGTAAGAAGTTCTGCTTCTTTGGCAAGTTTTTTAGGTTTTTATTTTAATCTGATGTTTGATAATGTTAAACTTATCCATACCAACAGCGTGAGTGAAATGTTTGAACAGATTTTAAATATTTCAAAAGATGATGTTATTATAGGTATAAGTTTCCCAAGATACTCAAGAAGAACGCTTAATGCTTTGCAATATGCAAAAAAGTCAGGCGGTAAGATTATTGCCATTACTGACAGTAATATGTCACCACTTACTTTGGTGGCAGATTACTCTCTTATTGCAAGAAGCGATATGGCATCGTTTGCCGACTCACTCGTTGCACCTTTAAGCCTCATAAATGCAATTATTGTGGCAATCGCTATGAGTAAGCCGGATGAAATATCTGATACATTTACTAAACTTGAAAATATCTGGGATGAATACGAGGTATATGATAAATGATGGCAGATGTTGTTGTTATCGGCGGAGGTCCTGCAGGTTTAATGGCGGCAGGCACAGCCTTTAACCTTGGTAAGAAAACAGTGCTTGTTGAAAAAAATAATATATTGGGAAAAAAACTTCTTATAACAGGAAAAGGCAGATGCAATGTTACAAACGGAGCAGATATTTCAGAGTTTTTTGATTTTGTTGTAAGAAACCCGAGATTTTTATACAGCGCTTTTTATAACTTTACCAATTTAGATGTAATAAACTTTTTCGAAAATTACGGTATTCCTCTTAAAGAGGAAAGAGGTAAAAGAATTTTCCCTGTTTCAGACCGTTCAAACGATATTCTAACAGGCTTAAAAAAATACACTCATGGTGTAGAAAAAATATTTACTAAGGCAACTCAGATTATCGTTGAAAATAACGAGGTAAAAGGTGTTAAATTAGCAGACGGCAGGATAATAGAATGTGAAAGCGTTATTGTCGCAACAGGAGGGCTTTCCTATCCGTTGACAGGGAGCACAGGTGACGGATATAAATTCGCAAAGGCAAACGGTCACAGCGTTACTGAACTTAAACCTGCTTTAGTTCCTCTTTTATTAAAGAGTAAGTATCCTTCTTTACTGGAGGGGCTTTCTTTAAAAAATATAAAAGTAATACTCAGTGACCAAAACCAAAAAGAATTATATTCTGATTTTGGTGAAATGGTATTTACAAAAAACGGAGTAAGCGGACCTGTTATACTTTCTATGTCTTCGTTTGTAAATGATAATAGCAAATATACTGTTACTATAGATTTAAAACCTGCGTTAGATTTTGAAAAACTGGAAAAAAGAGTTCTTAACGATTTTTCTAAATTTACAAATAAGGATTTTTCCAATGCACTTTCAGAACTGCTTCCTAAAAAAATGATTCCTGTTATAGTTGAACTTTCAGGGATTGACCCAACAAAAAAAGTAAATCAGATAACAAAAGAAGAGCGAAAAAATCTTGTTTTGCTTTTAAAAAATTTAACCTTTGAAATTAAATCAAAGGGAAGTATCGAGGAAGCAATTATAACCGACGGGGGAATTAATGTAAAGGAAATTAACCCTAAAACAATGGAATCAAAACTTATAAAAGGGCTTTTCTTTGCAGGTGAAATTATAGATGTTCACGCTTATACAGGTGGATTTAATCTTCAGATTGCTTTTTCAACCGGTTATACTGCCGGAATGAATTGTTAAGTTTAATTAAATAAGGAGAAAGAGATTATGAAAACTTTTAAAATTGCAATTGACGGTCCTGCAGGAGTAGGAAAAAGTTCTACAGCAAAAGTAGTTGCTAAAAAATTATCTTTTATATATGTTGATACAGGCGCAATGTACCGTGCTGTCGGTGTGTATTGTATTAAAAACAATCTTCAGCCCGAAGAAGTTGTTCCGTATCTTGATAATATAAATATAGAAATAAAATACGAAGGCGAAAGTCAAAAAGTATATCTTAACGGAGAAGATGTAACAA